>VBJT01000096.1:4529-10970 GCA_005880075.1 Chloroflexota bacterium | reverse complement strand
CGCTCGCTCATCGAGAGAACGACTTTATCGAAGTCGTCACGCCAGGTGAGTCGCCATCTGGACAGACCCAAACCTACCTCCTTGGTATGCCCTGACTACTGGGGGCGGGACCCGTCCCGTGCCGGTGGGGAGATTTTCGTCAACGAGAGCATTTCACGGACCTTCGCGATTAGCACATCAATGTCGAAGGGCTTGTTAAGGACTCCCACGTGACTGTGGTTCTCCAGCCAGCCCGCCCGCTTCTCGAATTCCTGAAGGTCTGAACTGCAAATCAGGACCGGGATCTCCCTCGTCTCGCGGTCCAGGCGCAACACCTGGAACAGTATCCAACCGGCCTCACGGCTCTCCAGCCACGTGTCTAGAACGATGAGATCCGGCCGGTGCTTCCTGATCTCTTCGTAGGCTCGTGCCCCTTCGGGCAGCTGTACTGTGTCAAACCCGGCTTCGGTCAGTACCTGGTCCAGCAGACGAATGAGCACGGCGTCATGATTGGCAATCCCGATTAGCGGAGCCGCCATTTGCTTCCTCCCTTGCGGAGCAAAGGCGGCATCCGTGCCCAGAGGAATAAGGGGTTGAAGCGGCTGGAGCCCTTGTTACGCGATAAGCTGTTGGGCCTATTTTACCACGCTCGCGGCAGCTTCGTCGCTCGCTCCCCGCGGGGAGAAGCAAGCGGCGAAACTGCCCTTCCGTATTCGATTCGTGACTGCGGGCCCATGCCGGGCCCTACGTGCCCTAGTGGGCGTGCAGGGTGATCTGGCCTCCCTCAACCGGGTTTGGGGAGGACTGCGCGAATACGCAGCCCGGCGCTCCGCTCACCGCGAAGCGGGCGAGATCAGGCGAATTGCCCTGACCCGCATCGATTAACTGGATCGTGAGCGCGGTAGCGGGCGCGCCATTACACTGGCCAACGCCGTGGCCCAGAAACTGACCGCCGGAGTTGGGGTCGTTCGGGTTATTCAGCGTGCAGCTCGCTGAGGTAAGCCTATCCAGCTTGAACTCCGCGTGGTCGCCGTAGTGGATGATCAGCTGGTTCGGCTGGTCGAACGGGGCGTCGCACTGAAGCACGGCTCCAAAGTTCACCTTTTCGTTCGTGTCGTTGAGGATGAAAGGTGGTTCGGTGAACCAGCCGCCCGTCGTCACATAGTCGGGGACAGCCACGGCGTTGGCCGGGGCCGGTCCTCGCAGGGAGAGGAACGCAAGCGCGCACGCAAGCAGCAATAAAGGAAAATACCTGAACACAGTCGCACCTCCGGTAAGGTTGCTATTGGGGCAGGGTTGGCGTGACGGATTATAGTCCGCGCCCCGCCGGGTTCTCTAGGAGAGCGGGGTTTCAGAAGCATAACAACTGCGCGCGCCGCCGGGCGAAGCCCCCCGCAAAGGGGCGTGCTTCCGCGTTCAAGTTTGGTCGCCGCTCGGATGATGCTAAGCGCCGTCAGGCCAGCAAATTGCGAGACGTTGTTTATCCGCAGGCGCCGGTTTTCCGAGAACCGCGCGCCACTATCGGGCGTATAACGCGCGTCAAGCATTTGATCCAGACGCGAGAGGAGGTCCTATGCGCAACGCCTACCTGACCACGCTCGGCGTGCTCGCCGCGGTGCTGACCGCCGCCGCCCTCGGCACGCTTGTCCTTCCCGGACTAGCAGGCTCAGTGATCGCAGACAACGGCCACGGCGGCCCGCAGTTCGAGGCGCGGCTGCGCGGAAGCGAAGAGGTGCCGCCGGTCGACACCAACACCCGCGGGAAAGCCGATTTCGAGTTCAACCGCGGGAAGACGGAGCTGCACTTCGACCTTTCGGTCGCGAACGGCCTGCGAGTCACGCAGGCGCACATCCACTGCGGGCCCGAGGGCCAGAACGGCCCGATCGTGCTCTTCCTTGCCGGCTTTCACGACAAGGGCTGGGATGTCGACGGCAACTGGATCGGGGACGCGACCGCGACGGACGCGAACATCACGAACAACGCCTGCGGCTCGACCCTGGCCGAGCTGGAGCAAGCGATGGCGGACGGGCGCACCTACGCTAACATTCACACTGTCGCTCATCAGGGCGGCGAAGCACGCGGCCAGATCCACTCAAATGGCGACAACGGCGACCGCGGGAACGGAGGAAACGGCCACCGCCAGGACGATTAGGCTTCAAAACCGTCTCCCATGTGCTAAAATCCTGTCACCTTGAAGCAGGGAGGGCTTGGACCGTGCCCGAGGTCATGTACGACAACAGAGGCCAGTACGAGCAACTCCAGCCGTGGATTCTGCCCGACGAGACGTTGCATGCGGTCTTCGATTGTAAGGGCTGGCAGACCGGCTTCCTCGGCATCACCGACAAGCGACTGCTTTTCTACAATAAGGAGTTCATGCGGAAGCGGAAGGCCCTCGTTAGTGTGCCGTTCAACAAGATCACTTCGGTCGGAAGCATTGACGAAGGGCGCGGCGCTCTCGGTTGGGGCAGCCATAGCCTCCTTGTTGTCCGTGCCGGCGCTGGTGAAGACTACGAATTCGAGTTCCGAGGCGGCGATAAGGCCCAGCGCGCCTACCAGCTGATTATGTCAGAGACGCTGCAAAACGAGCCCTAACCCTTACGGCGCCCCCGTAACGGTCGTCTGATCGACGACGGGCGTCGCCGGCGCATAGAGGCGCCGCACGCGGATGGCGTTGCGACGGCCGTAGCGGGCGAGGGCGCGCTGAAACTCGGCGAGGCGCTCCTGGCCCCAGAGCAGGTACTCGCGCCAGACGTCGCGCCCGCCGACGTTCACGCGGTTCGTCGAGAAGCTCGCCCACTCGAGGGCGGCGTAGGCACCCGCACCGCCGGCGATCACGTCCTCGAAACGCGCGGGCACGGTCGATCCGCTGCCGTCGACGGTGTGCAGCTTCGTCCAGAAGACGTTCACGCTCTCGGCGGCAGCGGGCGTCCGGTCGGTGAGCAGCGTGAGCGTCGAGAGCCAGACGGAGAAGCGGACGTACTCCGGCGAAAACTCGCCGGCCGGGTACTCGACCGCCTCGATGGCGACAAGGTCGGTCAGCGCCGAGATCGATAGCTCTCGGCTGCCTGCGGTCGTCGTCAGTGTCGTCTTCGCCTCCAGCGGGACGGCGAGGCTGAACTGGCGCACGGTGTGCTGGACGTGGCGGTCGAGTTCGCCGTCCGTCCAGCGGTAGTTGGCCGAGTCCTCGTCGTGGAGGTCCTTGCGCAGGCGCGCACGGAAGTCTGCGATTGTGGTCATGATGCTTTACCTCCCTAGCCTGAACCGGGCTCGCTGCGCTCGCCCAAAGGTGAAGAAAACTGGGGGACACCCCCAGACCCCCGGCCTGGCGGCGGCTTTGTTGGAGGGACGCCGGTGTCTGCGCTGGGCGGGGTGTAGGGCGCAGCATGCGCGACGGCCGTCCGCCGTCCAATTCTGGACGGCGTTCATGTTGGATCCTTGCCCATGTGACATGTGTGCTCGCCCCTACAACCTCCGGGCTTGCGCCCGCACGGGCGCGGTTGCCTGCTCACGACACCAGCTCCAGGAGCCGAGCCTTCTCGGCCGCCGCGGCGGCGTTCAGGTCGGCTTCCGCCTGGCGCTGCGATTGCTCGGTGAGCGCGGCGACGGAGGCGGCGAGATCACGGCCGATCGCGATCTCGCGCATGTGGAGCTGGAGCCAGGCATCGAGTGCGAAGGCGGTCTGGTTGCGGGCGTTGTACTCGGCGACGAGGACGGCGAGGCGGCGCTCGCATTCGTCGCTCAAGTCGATCGTGTGTTTCGCCATGGTTTCTCCTCGCTATGCCGCTGCGATCGTGGTGATCGTGCCGCTGCTCCCTCGCCACTTGAGCGCGCCGGCTTCGGCGTAGAGGATGCCGCCGCCGCTCGGGTTCGAGTTCGGCACTGTCGCGGCGTTGGCGATGCCCAGCACGCGGCTGCCGCCGCCCATACTCGGGCTCGACCCGAAGAGGTAAAGCGACGGCTGGTGGATGCTCGGGTCCTGGGTCGTGCCGAGGGCGCGCAGCGCGCGGTTCGTCCCGGCGCCGCTCTGGGCCTCGATGTCGACGCCGATGGCGTCGCTGATGAAGGCGGCGCCCTGGTTGCGGACGCGCACGCCGCGATGAGTGCTGACCACGCTCGAGCTGTCGCCGCTGGGCGCGATCGCGTCGAAGGCGGCGCTGTCTGTGGCCGCGATCGGCTGGCCTGACTGGCCAGCCTGGAGGCCTGCTCGCTGGGCCGCAAAGGTACTGATGACGCCACCGCCGATGCTATCGACGGGTAACGGCACGGACGAGAGGCCGTAGAGGTTCGTCAGGTTGTAGCCGGCGAGGTCGAGCGTGCCGGTGAAGGCGAACCCCTGACGGGTCGAGGCAGCGGCCGTCTGCACGCCTGTCAGGTCGATCTGGAGCATGAGGGAGCTGCCGGCGCCGAGGTTCGGCCAGACCGAGAGCTGGGCGCGCGGCGCCGAGCTTGTCGCCGGCGGCGCGTTGCCCACGCCGAGCCGGCCGTCGACCCGGGCGTCGCCCGTGAACTGGATGTGCGTGGTGGCCGTCTGCAAGAGCGCGCGAAGGACAGCGGCGACAGTCATGCGGACCTTGTCTTCGTTCGGCGCGTTCTCGACGTCGATCCACGTATTGTTGTCGGCGTCCTGGAGGCGAGAGCCCGCCGAGACGCCGGACGGCGCCGCGCCGTGGACGGTAATGATGACGGCGTCGTCGGGGTTATCGTCGGTGAAGAGAAGCACGGCGCATTCGCGGCCGGGGACGACGGCCGGCGGCGGAATGTCCGTCGCGACGCGGATGTCGTTGAGCCAGACGGACAACGAGCCGGCGATCTGAACGGTCGCCTTGTGGGCAGCGGCGTTATAGGCCTTGATGGTTGCGCGTTTAAGCGTGGTCATGGCGTGATTACGGGGCGGGGCGTAGGGGCGAGGCAACCGCAAGTCCCGTGAACGGTGCCTCATTCGAGCTCGTGCGTCGTCCAGGTATCGATGCACCGGTTGCCTCGCCCCTACATGTGCCTCCGCCTACGGGCGGACTCCCGTAAGGCGCGCCAGCTTCAGGGCGTTGAAGAGCGCGAGCGAGGTGTACCACTTGATGCGCGTGCGCGTGGCGTCCTTCGTCTCCAAGCTGCCGACGCGCTCGATCTGGAGGGAGCCGGGGGTGGTCAGGCCGGCAAGCGCGCCCTCGCCCATCTGGAAGGCGTACACCGTCGAGCAGTCTGTGCTCGAGCCGACGGTCTGCGTGTCGGAGATGTAATCGGAGACGCCGATCGGGATGCCGTCGTAGAACTGGAGCATCTGGCCGAACTCGTCCCGGTCCGTCTCGAGGAGCGAGCCCGAGTTGCGGGCGAGCTTTGTGACGATGCGGCGCGAGCGGCGGCTCATCAAGAGCAGCTCCGGCTTGCCGCCCTTCACCTGGTCGACCAGCTCGTCGAGCTTGTCAAGGGTGAGCGAGCCGCCGTTGACGCCCATCGAGATGCTCTGCGCGGGGTCCATCAGCTTGTCGAGCCCGTCGAAGGCTTTGGCGTTGACCGAGACGTCGCCGGTGACGAAGGTCGTCTCGAAGAGCTGGCGGACGGCCTTCGCCTTGAGCTGGACGACGGCGGCCTCAAGGTCCTGGAGGTTCGAGCGCGTCGCGAGCAAGAAGTTGTCGATGTCCGCGTCGCCGCCCATGATCTTCAGCGTCACGGTGAGCTGCGTGAAAGTCGGCGTGGACTCCGTCCAGGTGTCGCCTACGTCGAAGAACGAGGCGCTCGGCGCGGCGTTCTCGCGGTTGTAGGTGAGACCGTTCCCGACGATCTCGATGAATGGGACGCGCTGGAGCACCGGCGAGTCCTTAATGATGGTCTCGATGACGCCTGTGAGCAGGACGTCGTTGGAGAGTTTGGCCGCTTCGGCCAGGGTCAGAGCCATTTCTTCCTCCTTTCACCACTTCCACCTTGGCTCCGTTTGGTTGCCTCGAACAGGGGACGGCAGACGCTTCCACCACAAACCACCGCCGCGACCACCGGTCTGCCGCCCCCTGCTCCTGGCTTGTTATGGTTGAGGATAGAACAGATGTGCTATTATGCAAAGAGGGAAATGACACTCCGGACGGACAAAATCGGCCGGGCCCGGTTTACGGCGCCGTAAACCTTTGGCCAATGAAAAACTGGCCGTTCGGCCAATGACAGCCTGTCTTACCACACGTATCGTGGATTTGTCGGGTGCCGGAGCCCTCCATCAATTTCATATCTGCAAGGAGGGTCCGGCCGTTGTCTTTCCTTCGAAGCGCGTTTCCGCTCGCCGCTCTTTTCGCCGTCGCCGCTGTTGGCGGCGTTTTCATCGCCGGTGTCATGCCGTCGCACGCCGTCCAGAACCCGACAATCAGCCTCGACATGGCGCCGTCGGGAAACAGTTATGACGAAGCGACGAACACCATGACCGTGGGCGCAAGCGAGAACTGCCTGACGTCCGCTACCGCGAACCCAGCCACGCACACGCAT
>VBJT01000096.1:0-4478 GCA_005880075.1 Chloroflexota bacterium | reverse complement strand
CAATCCTTTTACCGATAACACCACCGGCCAGGCAATATCATTCCTCAATCTTCCGATCGACTCGTCTCTGGCGGTCCACCGGGACGTCACCTCCGCCGGCAGCATCCCGCCCGCCCCGGCTGACGGAAGCAACACGGCCCAGACCGCGCTCATCGGCGCCACTTACAACGGCACCCAGGGCTCCGAAGTGTCAGCCGATACGCCGTTAAAGAGCCCGCCCGACGGCGGCGCCTATGACGCTCCAAGCGGTGGAGTCCTTGGCTCGATCGCGCTCCAGGTCGTCGGTAACGAGAGCGGCCAGGCTTCGCTGTTCATGAACCTCGACGACAACAACCCTAACCCACCGGGCAGCACTACTGTGATATTCACCGGCAGCGGCACTTCGACCGCCAACATCGCCCCGAGCGCGCTTGGCGATGGCTTCCACGGCGAAGGGGCCACCTGCGTTCCGCTCGACTGTGTTAACCCGAACTGTCCGGTCATGATAGACATCACCAACTACACGTTCACCAACGACACGCCGCTGGCCGCCAGCGCGCTGCATGCCCGGTTCGACCAGGCGGTTACCCCGCGCCTCGTCCAGAATGCGCCCGGCTGTCCTGCTCCGGTGATGAGCGGGGATAACGCTGCCGGCAAGGTGGACGTTGACTGGGGCACGCCCTGCGCCGACAGCGGTGAAACGGCAGTCATCGAGATCACGAGCTCGCCCAAAGCCGGTCTGACATGCTCTAACTGGAGCCTCCTGGGGCTCTCCCCGTTCAAGAACTGCGACGGGTCGGGCCCATAAGGGATCCTCGTCCATTCCGGTCTATTTCGCTTGACGGCACGAGACGGCGGGTTATACTGACACGCGTTCTTTTGACGAATCGCCCCTCTTCGGTATGAGGCCGGCCGACCCCTTCGGGCCGGCCTCTCTCTTTGGCCGGGCTGCCTTGCGTTCGCCCTGAGGTGCACGAGGGCGGGTCGAAGCGCTTCTCGCTGTTCAGTATCAGCAGGCGGCGCGGGTAGTGTAAGCGAGCCTAATTGTCGATGCGAGGGTGTGCGGACGGGTCTCCCGGCGCCCCCCGCATGCCACCCCAAAGACCCGTCCCTACAATTTCCGGAGAAGCGCTTGACAGCTTGACAGGCGGCGTTATACTGGGTGCCGCAACGCCCCATGGGCGACCCGAAGGGAGGGCGAGCGATGAGCGCTCGAAGACTGTTTTCCGCGGCCGCGGCGCTGGCCGTTGCCGCTCTTCTCGCAGCTCTCGGGCTAACCGCCAACGGCCCTGATCCCGCGCTGGGCCAGGTCGTTACGCCCACGCCCATCCCGACGGCGACAGCCACTGCAACTCCAACGCAAGCCCCAGCCGGGTCCATTTCAGGAACTGTCAGGGCTGAAGATACCGGCCAGCCACTGAGCGGGATCGGTGTTGAGATAACGGGAACTTACACGACTGGTGTCTTTACCGACCAATTTGGCAGGTATCAGGAAACAGACCTCGCACCCGGCCAGTACACGATCTTCTTCAACGCCGGCTGCTGTTCGGGTAGTTACCTCTCCGAGTGGTACAACAATAGAACCTCGGAGGCCGCAGCCGATCCTGTGACGGTAAACAGCGGCGCTGACACGGCCGGTATCGACGCCTCCCTCGCGTTGGGAGGGACCATTTCAGGGACCGTCAGAGACGAACTTACCGGTAATCCCGTTTCGGACATTTTCCTATATCTCGATTACGGCGCTGGCCTCGCGGGCCCCTTTGGGAACACCGATACTTCAGGCACTTACGCGATTCACCAGCTGAGGACCGGTGATTACAAGATAGAGTTCTTCGATGGCGCGCGGCCGGCTCGCTACTTGAACGAGTGGTACAACAATAAGATCGATGACGCCTCGGCGGATGTCATACATCTGACGCAGGGAGCGGAGATGTCAGGTATCAATGCCTTACTCACGCCACTGTGTTCTACGCCTAGTGCCTCTCCCACTTCATCAGCTACTCCTACGCCGACGGCAACGCCTGGAGGCCCGACGCCTACGCCTGCCTCATGTGCTACGCCGGTACCTTGCCCATCCTGCACCCCAACGGCGACAGCAACCGCGACTCACACACCAAGTGCAATGCCGACGAGCGGGGGCACGCGCACGGCAACGGCGACGGCCACCTCTACAAGGACCGCTACACCGCCGCCCTCGCCGGGTACGGTGACACCAACCGCCACGGTCACGCCGTCCGTTACGCCGACTTGCTTCAACTTCTGCCAGACCCCTACTACAACACCAACGGCGACGGCCTGCGGAAATTGCACGGCAACGCCGACGCGCACGCCCACAGCCTCTCCTCCGTCGCCCACGCCCACTCCAAATCCGGCCGGGCATGACGCGCGCATGACGCGCATCAGCGGCGTAGCGAAGAACGTGCGCCTGCTCCCGGGCGAGGTCGTGAGCGATAGCGCGAACATCGTCGTCGCTAACGAGAGCACGCACGAGGACACGATCGGCGTCTACGTCGACGTGATGGCGCCGGCCGCGGGAGGTTGCACGCCGAACGGGCGCGTGCTCCAGACGACGGTCACGCTCGCCGCCGGAGCGAAGACGACGATTCCGGTGCCTGTCAACTACAGCTGCTCCGATCCGGCGGCCGCCAATGGCCTCAGCTATACCCTGATCGCGGTCGCCGACCACGGCGGGGACGACCTGGCCGCGTGTCCGCCGGGGGCGCTGCAAAGCGTGGCGTGCTTCAACGCGCTGGCGGACGATGACCAGGACCCAGCGGACAACCGGGCGAGCCGCAACGGGCCGAAGGTGGTCGCGCAGTAAGGGACAGCGTTTGACAGCTTGACAGCGGGCGTTATACTGGTGCCACTAAGGGCTCGCATGGGCACGCCCAAAGGGAGGGTTGAGCGATGAGCGCTCGAAGATTGCTGCCGGCAATGGCTCTGCTGGCCGTTGCGGCATTCACTGCATTCCTGCTTTCCGGCCACCTGACGTCGCAGGCCGTCCAGGACCCGACGATCTCGCTGGACATGGACACAAACGGCACTTCGTACAACGACAGCACAAACATGATGACGGTCGGGAACATCGACCCCACCTCCAGCGGCTCTCAGAACGTCACGCACATTCACCAGGCGCACCTCGTGATCAAGAGCGTTGAGGACCTCGTCGGCTGGCAGGTGCGCCTCAACTACATCGGCGACAGGCTGCGGCCGCAGGGCCAGAACATCACTCCATTCACCGACAACAACACGCTCCAGAACGTCGGTTTCACCAACCTCCCGATCGACCAGACGACGTTCGTCCACCGCGACGCCACCGCTGCCGCAGGAATCCCGGCCGCGCCGCCTGACAACACGAACACGGCTCAGACCGCACTAATCGGTGCGACCTATAACGGAACCGAGGACTTCGCCGTCTCCCCGGATAGTCCGGCGAAAGCGGTCCCGGACGACTCCTCATACAGCGCGCCGACCGGCGGCGTCCTATCCCAGCTCAACCTCCAGGTCGTCGGGAACGAGTGCAATACCGGCCCGATGACCATGGATCTGGACGACGGCAGCCCGAACCCGCCCGGGAGCGCCGTCGTCGTCTTCAACGGCGTCGGTACGACGACGACGAACCTTGCCGAGTCGGCGCTATTCGACGGCACGCACAGTGAGACTGGCGGCGTTTGCGCCTCGCCGACGAATACCTGCTGCACGTTTTCGCCGACACCGACCGCCACGGCAACAGCTTCGCCGACCGCGACGGCCACCCCCATGCCGCAGAACTACACGTTCAGGAACAACACCACCGAAATCGCGACGACGTTGTATATGCAATTCTACGCCCCCTCGATCACCGGGATAAACGTTCAGTCGAACCCGCCGGGTTGCCCGCAGCCTTCGACGTCGTTCTCCGGGAACGAGGGTAGTGTCGATTGGGGAGTGCTATGCGTCGATCCGGGCGAGAGCGTCTCGGTGAGCGTTAGCTTGTCGCAGGCAACGCCGCTCGCCTGCGCTTTCTGGCTGCAATCCGGCAGGGCGCTGCAGCCGCCCGCTTCTGGGTGTGGCACACCCTCTGCTACTGCGACGCTCACCGCCACGCCCGGGTCACCAACGCCTGGCACGCCAACGCCGACGGCAACTGCGACCGCAACGCCTGCGCCGACGCCGACGGTTTCACCCCCTCCAACGTGTCTCTGTACGCCCAGTCCTACCCCAACACCGACAGCCTTTGCGACTCCTACACGAACACCATGTACCATCTGCACGCCGACGGCGACCGCCACGCCGACTTCAGCGCCCGGCACGCTCGTTACCTACACCAACCAGACCGGTGTGACGGCGAACGATCTTCACTTCTACACTCAGCAGGCGAGCATGACGTTAACGGTAGATGTGGTCAACAACGCACCCGGATGCGCTGCTCCTCAGACTAGCGCCGGGACAACTACGGGTCTCGATTTCACTTTCCGCGTGAACGTCGTCTGGCCGAGTGTCTGTGTGGACAGCGGCGA
>VBJT01000095.1 GCA_005880075.1 Chloroflexota bacterium | reverse complement strand
GTCGTACATTGAAAGCCTAATCGGAGGCGGGTCAGGTTAGAGCGCCCCGACGCGTCGGGGAGGTCGCAGGTTCAAATCCTGCATCGCCCACCACATGCTTCCCTTCAATCGATGTCATCCTTCGTCTACGCCCTACAAAGCGGCCGCAATGGTCGATACTGCACAGGCTTCTCGTCGGATCCTGAAGTGCGACTGATCGAGCACAACGCGGGGAAAGTTCGGGCGACTAGGCATCTTTCGTCCCTGGATATTGGTTTACCGGGAAGAATGCCTGGACGCGACATCAGCCCGCAAGCGCGGGTTTCAGATGAAGGCGATGAAGAGTCGGGCGTATCTGGAGAAACTGATCGCCAAGGCTCCTGAACGCGTCGACCTCCCCGATGCATCGGGGCGCTCTAACCAACTGAGCCAATCGCCGGCATCGCTCATGCTAGCAACCGGCCCGAAGGCAGTCAACAGGTGTGATGTTCCAAGAGATGTGAGACAGAGAGGAGGTGAAAAGAGAAGGGCCTGACCTGTAGGTTGAAGTAAATCCCAAAACACAGCCTATAAGGAGGCCCTGATGCACAACGTTCGCACAGCGTGGCCTGTGGCCACAAGAGTTCAGTACATCGTTGCCTATGAAGAATGCTTGCGGCGCTGGCAGCTGAGTGCTCGCCGGTTCTGCCAGGCCGCTGAGGTTCCGTATAGTACATTCGCGCGCTGATGGCTGCGTTGGCGGCGCACGGGCAAGCGGGCGCTTTTGGATCGCACCCGCCGACCGCATCGTTGTCCGAAAGCCCTGGCGGCTGAGGTTCTCGCTGCCGTACGCCGCGGCCACTACCAACTCGGCCTAGGGATCCGCCGCCTGCACGCCCACCTCTTGCAGGCCCGCCTCATCGCTTTCAGCCTCTCAAGCGTCTACCGCATCCTCCGGCGCTGCGGGGGGTTGGTGCTGCGGCCTCGGAAGCCAAAGCCGAACTGGATTCGCTACGCCAGGGCTCTGCCCGGCGAACGCGCGCAGATGGACCTCAAATACCTGCCCCAACGCCGCTTCCAGCTTACGCTGATCGACGACTGCAGCCGTTATCTGGGAGCCACGGTGCTTGCCACCCGTACGACTGCCGCCGTCTGCCGGGCCCTGCCCCGCCTGCTGGTAAAGCCCCGTACACCCCGCCTGAACGGCAAAGTGGAACGGGTGCAGCGGATCGTGCAGGAGGAGTTCTGGGACGGCGTTGATGAGGCCGCCATTGACCACTGGGAGCGCTGGCTCGTCGACTATGTCAGCTTCTATAACCGGCGCCGCCTGCACAGCGCTCTCGGCTACCGGCCACCATTGGAGTATGCTCTTCAGCGCCTACCCAGGTAGGCCCGGACTTCTCACATGTCCTGAAGCACTACAAAGGCGGTCAACAGACCGCCGTTCGAGCCCACTCGTTGGCGCTGTGTCGCTATGCGCGTAGGCGACATCAAAATGCATCAGGCGGCCCGTCAGGCCTGGCCGGTAGGCACGCCCCTGCCCTTTCAAGCTCGTGGACTCCGCACGGAGGTTTCTTCCCCAAAGAGGAAAGGCGCCCACAGTCTTGGGCGCCTTTCAGGCAGAACTTGCTGCTGGGGCGATTAACTATACTCCATAGACCGCCACGAGATATCTGCTCTCCGCGCTGAACAACTCGCGATGCCAGCCTCCCCAGCGCTCCTTGAGTCGCAGACCAGCGATTCGAGCCATCAGATCAAGTTCGCTCGGCCATGCATACCGAGTAACGATGGGATTCATGCGCACGCAATCGCGAGTTAAGAGCACGTGGCTCTCATCGAGCAATTGCGTAATCGGATCGTGCCGGCCAACGTCAAGACGTACCTCGTCGACCTCGATGCCTTCTGCATCGACGTATTGGTCACTCCGCAATTGGTAGAGGAAGTCCGGCCGGTAAACTTCCATGAGGAACACGCCATTATCAGCAAGATGGGCCGCGACATTCTCAAAGCAGCGCACTTGGTCATCTTGTGTAAGGAGATTGAACAGCGAGTTCGCCACTACGTAGATCAGGCGGTAGTCACCGGGAACGACAACGTCGGCCATGTCGCCGATCGTGACTGACAGCTGTTCCCCTCCGGGCTTGGCGCGGAGCCGGTCCACCATGGCGGCCGAGAGTTCGATTCCGTCGACGCGAATACCGCGGGCGGCCAGCGGCAGCGCGATCCAGCCAGTGCCAATAGCGAGCTCCAACGCGGGTCCGCCGTGGGCTAGGCTCTCCAAAAGCGTGACGGCTGCATCTCGATCACGCCGGCTCGGGGTCTTCGAGTAATGTTGTATGTCGTCGTACACCTCTGCGAGCTTCGGTCCGAAGCTCAACTCGGGTTTGAAGTCCTTCACACAGCCTCCTAGTGCTAGTGATGTAAGCAGCGAATCACCTCACCTGCGCCTATGCTGGGGAGCAGGCGATAGTTAGATCGTTGATTCAGCCGTCGAAACCTCATTTTTGCCTCCTGTAGCAGATCAGCCGCACGGCGGTATTGTACGCCGATGCGCTTGCTATGGAACCCTAATCTCAGCGACAATGTATGGTGCTGCAAGGACGGGAGTGCATCACGACCTCAGGTTGCCTCGCCAATTTGCGCCGTGATATACTTCGCGAACCTGACCAAATGACCCACTAATCCACGGGCCACTAGCTCAATTTGGCAGAGCAAGCGACTCTTAATCGCTAGGTTCCAGGTTCGAGTCCCCTCTTCCCCACCATTGAGCGAACTGACGCGTCCGGGCGGCGCGCGTAGAGGAGGGCCTGTTGGCGGAACCACTTCTGCAAGTAAAGGACCTGAAGACCAACTTCTACACAGAAGAGGGGGTCGTCCAGGCTGTCGCCGGCGTCACGTATGACATCCAGCCGGGCGAGATTGTCGGGCTGGTTGGGGAGAGCGGCTGCGGGAAGACCGTCAGCGCCCTCTCCATCCTCCGCTTGATCCCGGACCCGCCCGGCAAAATCGTCTCCGGCGAGATCATCTTCGACGGGGAAGATGTGATCAAGATGGACGAGGAAGAGGTCCGCCACATCCGTGGCAACAAGATCGGCATGATCTTCCAGGAGCCGATGACTTCGCTCAACCCGGTGTTAACCATCGGCCGGCAGCTCACGGAGACGCTGGAGCTCCACCTGAGGATGGACCGCAGAGCGGCAACCCAGCGCGCGATTGAGCTGCTCGAGATGGTGGGGATCCCGGAGGCGAAGGGGCGCATCCATGATTACCCGCACCAGTTCTCGGGCGGCATGCGCCAGCGTGTGATGATCGCGATGGCGCTGATCAACAACCCCGATCCAGGCCCAAATTCTCGAGCTGCTCACCCGGCTCACCAAGGAGCTGGGGACGGCGGTTATCGTGATTACGCACAACCTCGGGGTGGTCGCTCGCTATGCCGACCGCGTGTTTGTCATGTACGCGGGCAAGGTGATCGAGTCGGCGTCCGCGGCGGAGCTATACGCCAACCCCCGGCATCCTTACACGCTCGGACTGCTGAAGTCAGTGCCGCGACTGGACGAGATCCGGAAGGAAAAGCTGGATCCCATCGAGGGAATGCCGCCCGACCTGATTCGCCTTGGCGCCGGCTGCCCCTTCTATCCCCGCTGCAAGTTCCATGTCGACCGTTGCAAGGAAGAGAACCCGCCGCTGATAACGGTGGCGGAGGCGCATCAGAGCGCGTGTTGGGAGTGGGAGCGCGTCGCGCGGGCGACTAAAGGCGACCAGGAAGCAGCCTAAACGAATGCGTGCGTCGGCTTTGCGTGTCGGTCTAACTTAGGACGGTGATGAGATGACCACGGAACAGGCCCCAAGAACAGAGACTGTTCGCCCCGGCGATAACCTCGTTCAGGCGCGCGATCTAAAAATGTACTTTCCGGTGACGTCCGGCATCATCTTCCAGCGCAAGATCGCCGACGTGAAGGCCGTGGACGGCGTTACCTTCGACGTCAAGCGCGGCGAGACGCTGGGGCTCGTCGGCGAGAGCGGCTGCGGGAAGACGACGCTGGGGCGCATGATTCTGCTCCTCTACAAACCGACGGCGGGCAGCGTCTTGATCAATAACCAGGACCTGACGAAGCTAAAGCCCGGCGAGCTGCGTCGAATGCGGCGCCATATGCAGATGATCTTCCAGGACCCCTACGCCTCGCTGAACCCACGCATGACGATCGGCAGCATTATCGCGGAGCCACTGGTTATCCACGGTCTCGCAAAGACGCGCAAAGACCGCAACGACCGCGTGCAAGAGTTGATGCGGGTCGTAGGGCTGAACCCCTACTACGCGAACCGCTACCCGCACGAATTCTCTGGCGGGCAACGACAGCGCATTGGCATCGCGCGCGCGCTGGCAGTGCAGCCCGCGTTTATCGTCTGCGACGAGCCGGTGTCGGCGCTCGATGTGTCGATCCAGGCACAAATCATCAACCTGCTCGAGGACCTCCAGAACCAGTTCGGACTGACCTATCTGTTCATCGCGCACGACCTGTCCGTCGTGCGGCACATCAGCGACCGCGTGGCCGTGATGTATCTCGGCAAGCTGATGGAGCTGGCGGACCGTCAAGAGCTTTACGAGAACCCTCTGCACCCGTACACGAAGGCGCTGCTTTCGGCGGTGCCGATCCCCGACCCTTCGGTTGAAGCGCGGCGAGACCGCGTGATCCTTACCGGCGATGTGCCGAGCCCTCTCCACCCGCCTTCCGGCTGCGTGTTTCACACGCGCTGCCCGATCGCCATCGAAGACTGCGCGCGCATTCTGCCGGAATGGCGGAACGTAAGCACCTCGGACAAGGAGCACTGGGTGGCTTGCATCCGCGTTTAGCGGTCCAGCCGCCGGCAATCACCCGCCGATACGGCCCCGCGGGAAGGCGGGGCTGATTATTTTCCAGATCGCCTCGCTGCCGAACCTGCGGGCCCGCCGAGCAGTATCGCTATATAGAGGAGTTGAGCTGGAGGGCTTCCTTCGGGAAGCGCGCGCTGATTCGCCGCCAAAAAGCGAGGGCCAGCAAGTCACGATAGAGATCGAGCAGCATCACGAGGTCCTCGGCGATCGTTGGGCCGTCAAAGCTTTCTTCGCGCGGGACACGCGGAGTGACGTCGAGGGCGGTTATGGCCGGCGACATTCGGAGATCGGGACGTGAAGTTGACGCGAGCCGGCTAGCCGGAAATCTGTCGCTCATTTTTGCTCAGTTACCCGACGACCCTGGCAGCCAGGAGGCGCGAGTGCTGCCTCACATTTCGCCGTCCACCGGTCCCCACCGCCCTCCTGGCTGCCCAGGGAGGTACATTCCCAACTTATCTGACGGCTGGGCGGAAGGCATGAAGCGTATGAGAAGTTTGGATTAAGAAGCAGTGAAATTATGGGGCGCGCCCCCGCCCATCACCCGGACGGCTTCCGCCACACGAACGCAAACGACAGCGGGTGGCCTCGGAAGCGTTCCCACGACGGCTTGACCGCGAGCCAGTCGTCGTCGACCAGCCGCTCCCTCATCTCTACAAGCGTCCATCCGGCGTCCAACGCGGCCGTAACGTGCTCGCTCAGTAGGTGGACATGAGTCTCGATCGCCACCTGCTCGCCGGAAGCGTTCCGAAAGTGGGTCGGCATCCCCGAGGCCATAATAATATGTGGATGAAATCCGACCAGCACGAGCAGTCCGTTGGCCTTCGCCAGGCGCCACGCCTCGCGGTACAGCGGCGACAGTTCGGGCAGGTGCTCGTCGACGAGGCAGACCGTGAGCAAATCGTAGGCCCCGTCCTCGAGACTGGTGGCGGCAACGTCGCCTTCGACGAGCCGCCGGTAAACGCCCCTCTCGCGGGCGACGGCCAGCATCTCCGGCGTCAGGTCGATGCCGTCGATCGCAGCGACGCCGCGCCCGCGCAGCCAGGCGCCGGTGCGCCCGGTGCCGCAACCGAGATCGGCGGCGCTGCTCAGAGAGGCCCAGGGCACACTCCTCAGCGCCTCTAGCAGCGGGATGTCCATCAGTTCGGCGACGGTGGCTAGGTACGTCGACACCCAGTCGGCATAACCGCTGTGCACATCGACTGTGCGATAGCCGCGGGTGTCGAAGTTAGCGAAATCAGGCATGCGTTTAGTATGGCCGAGCCGTGGAGAGGATGAAAGGGACATCCCTCTCCCGGCTCAGGCCGCCTGTGCGATTAGCTTCACTTGAAGCGTCGCTTGGTCGCTAATCGAAAGGAGACCCTGGAATGTCGGCGGCGTGATATTGAAGTCGCTGAACTTTATCGTCACAGTCGCGAGCGCCGAGATCACGTTCCCCTGGCGGTATGCCTTGACTTCCCACGTAACCGGCTTCGTGACGCCGTGAAGCTGGAGATTGCCGCTGAGTTGAAGCGTCTGCTCCTGGCCTTCCGCAATCGCCGGGTTGTACCCGCTGGCGCTCGTGATCGTGAATGTAGCAGTCGGGTACCTGGAGGTCTCCAGCGCCTGCTGGACACGCTGGTCCCGCATCGACTTGTCGCTTGTTAGATTGCGGAGCTGCACCGTGACGCTCGACGTCTGATTGGCTGCCAGGGCCGCGCCGTCGCCTGTCAGATACAACGTCCCGCTGACCTCCGTTGTCGCCCCTTTTGCCGTCGAGGGAATGCCGACCGACGCCAGTTCTTCGTCGACGAAGTAGTCCGCCTCGGAGAGATTGGACTTTACCTGGTACGTGACCGACGCGGAGGGCGCCGTCGTCGCCGTCGCCCTGAGGCCGGTCGTCGAGGCCGCGCTCGTCGGTGATGCGGTCGCGTTCAGGAGGGCGGCCGGAATCTCGGGCGGGTCGCTCGCCAGCTCGGCGTTTTCGCGGATGAAAAAGTACCACGCGGCCCCGGCCGTGATAACACCGGCGACGGCTAACGCGATGGCCGCTCCTCCAGCGATTACAAGCTTCTTCATTGACTGCCTGTCCTTTCCCCTCATTCAGTGCGGTTCAGCTCACAGAATATTAGGCCTGGATTAAAGGAACTTTGACGGACGATTAGAGTCCTCCAATGCCTAGCGCGAGCCAGACATCGCCGCCGAAAAATGCCTCGCCCAATCGGCCCGTCGCAAGCACGGCCGACAGATTACTCTCTGATACGATGCGTTTGGCATGGAACAGTCGCGTATCCGCAATTTCTGCATCATCGCGCACATCGACCACGGGAAGAGCACGCTGGCAGACCGGCTGCTCGAGATCACCGGGACCATCCCGCCTCGGCAGATGGCCGAGCAGGTCCTCGATCAGATGGACCTCGAGCGCGAACGCGGGATCACGATCAAGGCGACGGCGGTGCGGATGGACTACCGATCGCCGGACTCGAAACTCAAGTTTGGGGACCCAGGACCAAAGACAGTCCAGAGTCCTGAGTCTCGAGTCCACCATTCGGGCTCAGCCTACGAACTCAACCTCATCGATACCCCCGGCCACGTGGACTTCACGTACGAAGTCTCGCGGGCGCTCGCGGCCTGTGAGGGCGCGCTGCTGGTCGTCGACGCCTCGCAAGGGATCGAGGCGCAGACGCTGGCGAACGTGTACATGGCCCTTGGGCAGGAGACCGGGGCCGCGAACGGCAAGGGGCTGACGATCATCCCGGTCGTGAACAAGATCGACCTGCCTTCGGCGGAGCCGGAGCGGGTGGCGCAGGAGCTGGTCGACGTGATCGGCTTCTCGCGCGACGAGGTGCTGTTCGTCTCAGCGAAGGAGGGCACCGGCTGTGAGGAGCTGCTCGAGGCGATTGTCGAGCGGGTACCGCCGCCGTCGGGCGATGCCGGCGCGCCGCTGCGAGCTCTCATCTTCGACTCGAAGTACGACTCCTACAAGGGCGTGATCGCCTACGTGGGCGTCGTGGACGGACGGCTGACCTCGCGCGACAAGGTGCGGCTGATGGCGAACCGGAAGACGGTCGAGCCGCTGGAGATCGGCGTCTTCCGGCCTTCGTTCGCGCCTACCGACGAACTCTCGACGGGCGAGGTCGGGTACGTCGCGACCGGTCTGAAAACGGTGCGTGAATGCCGCGTCGGCGATACGATAACGGACAACGCGCGCCCGGCCGCCGTGCCGCTGCCGGGGTATAAGCCGGCCAAGCCGATGGTGTTTGCAGGGCTGTACCCGGCGAACGCGGAGGACTACGAGGAGCTGCGCGACGCTCTCGAGAAGCTCCAGCTCAACGACGCGTCGCTTCAGTACCAGCCGGAGCAGTCGGCGGCGCTGGGGCCCGGCTTCCGGGCGGGCTTCCTCGGCCTGCTGCACATGGACATCGTCCAGGAGCGGCTCGAGCGCGAGTACGGCCTCGACCTTCTCGCCACAGCGCCCTCTGTCGAGTACCGCGTGCTGCTGACGGACGGCGGCGAGATCGCGGTCGACTCGCCGGCCGAGCTGCCGGAGCCGACGCGCATCGCGGAGGTGCGGGAGCCGTGGATGAACATCTCGGTCGTCGCCCCTGACCGCTACTACGGGCCGGTCATGGAGCTGGTGACGGCCCGGCGCGGCGTCTTCGTCCGGATGGAGTACCTCGACCACGCCCCCGCCGCATCGGCCTCCGTTCGCCCTGAGGCTCTCGAAGGACGTCGGGTGCTTCTCGAATTCAAGATGCCCCTGGCGGAGATGCTGGTCGACTTCTACGACCAGCTCAAATCGCGCACCCAGGGGTACGCCTCGATGGACTACGCGGTCTCGCATTACGCTGGCGAGCGGCTGGTGAAGCTGGACGTGCTCGTGAACGGGGTGCCCGTGGATGCGCTGAGCGTACTCATCGACGCGGACAAGGCGACGCCGCAGGGCCGCGCAATCGTCGAGAAGCTGCGTTCGCTGATCCCCCGCCAGCTGTTCGAAGTGCCGATCCAGGCGGCGGTCGGCGGGCGCATCGTGGCGCGGGAGACTGTGCGCGCGCTGCGCAAGAACGTGCTGGCCAAGTGCTACGGCGGGGACGTGACGCGCAAGCGGAAGCTGCTGGAGAAACAGAAGGAGGGCAAGCGGCGGATGAAGCGGGTGGGGAACGTGGACATCCCTCAGGAGGCGTTCATGTCGCTGTTGCGCATTGGGAAATGAGCCCTCATCCCCCGGCCCCGCTCCCGTGCGCGGGAGAGGGGGACAACCGGAGCGAGCGGAGCGGACCGTAGGGGCGAGGCAACCGCACCGTCTGTGTTCGGAACGGCATTCATTGGGGTTCGTGGTTGCTCAAACCGCCCACCGGTTGCCTCGCCCCTACATGGGCTTTTCGGCCGCATGGCCTGGGCGGGCATGTTCGCTGGATTGTCCGGATCTTCCGCCCACTTCGCCGGGTTATCCCGGATGTACTGGCATACGCGTAGGAGGTCATTTTCGTCGCGGATGACGTGTTCGTAATAGTTGCGTTGCCAGACGGGCGCTCCAGGCGTGCCGAGGAGGTTGTTAATGCGTTGTGCGGTGGCCGATTTGAACGAGGCAATAATGGCGCCGAGAGAACCGGGGGGTGGCCCGATGGGGGTGCGTAGGGGCGAGGCAACCGCACCGTCCCTATTCGGAGCTGCATTCGTTGGCGTTCGTGGTTCCTCAAACCGCCCACCCGGTTGCCTCGCCCCTACAACGGTTCGATCCGTAATCCGCACGATCCCGTGCACGTGATTGGGCATAACGACGAAATCATCGATCGAACTTCCCCCCGCTCCCGTCACGGTACGCCAGACGCCCTCGGCAACCGCCTTTAGCTCCGCGTCCTCGAAGATGCATCGGCGCTCATAGGCACACACGGTCACGAAGTACCTGCCGGCCGTCCGGTAATCGAAACCGGCGAGGCGGATCGACCGCCGGTGGTGAATGCGTGGGTCGTACTTCACGCCAGAAGCGTAGCGCCCAGCGTGGCGACCGCCAAT
>VBJT01000094.1 GCA_005880075.1 Chloroflexota bacterium | reverse complement strand
GATATGCGATCAGCGGCCGCATCCCGGCAGGCACCATCGCACCGGCGAGCCCGAAGAAGATCGTCGTCTCGTCGTGTAGCATCCCTTCCCAGATCTGCGCCGCCAGCCCGACGTTCCGCGCCTGGAACGCCGTCTCGCCCATGCGCCGCACAAGCTCAGCCGTCGAAATCTTATCGCTCACCGAGAAGGGGAGGAGGGGGCCTGCGCCCGGCGGAGCTTCGGCCTGGCCCCCGTCCGGGTCATTGTTCGTCACGTGGATAAGGCAGCCGGGACAGGCTCGAGATTGCGCTCTAGCGTCTGGACATCCATGTCCTCGAGGCCGAAACGCCGTTTGAGGTCGGCCAGGACCGGCTCCGGATCGAAGTCCTTGCACGAGAAGATATCGGCCCAAACAAGACGGCGCTCCGGGAACGTGTGCATCGCGATATGGCTCTCGGCGATCATCACGTAACCGGAGACGCCCCAGTCTTCTGGTTTGCTGCCTTTATATTCCAGGACCGTTGGCTGCGTGATCTTGGTCATCCCCATCATTTCCGGGTACTGGTCCAAAATCACGCGCACCACGTTTTCGTCCGAAAGCTGTTCCGGATCACCTCCGTAGCCGTCGATGATGACGTGCATCGATCCCTCCTTCGGGTGGTCCGCCTCAGGCGGATACCTCGCTGCGTTGCCTGACTTGCGGCAGGCAGAACCCGCGTTCCGTCCCTAGTCGAAAGCGCGGAAAAGGGGGACCCCGATCCTCATCGGGGCGGGCCCAATATTGATTTGGCGCGCCCAGAATCAGGCACGCTCGATGAATGTTAACACAGCCACCGCCCGCCCGGAATTACAAAATCGTAACGCCCCTCTCGCGCTGATACCGAGCCCTCGGCGCCGAGTCGGAAGGCTTTCGGATGGCGCTAAGGTGCCGCCGGAGGCCGGGGGTCTTGGGGGTGTCCCCCAGTTTACCCTTCCGGGCGGGTGGGTGGGACGAAAGACATTCTGCAATTGAGATAGAGGAACATAACGCCCCGAGGGACGCAGAGGGGGTGCACACTTCCTCGCCGGCGACGGCCATCGACGGCCGCTGCCCGATTGCTCATTTCGCATTTCTCATTTCTCGCTTCTCATTACCGCAGCGCTTCGCGGCGACCGCACCAGCAGCGCGTCCAGCGCGATCCGCGCCTGCACGTTGCCCTCCAGCCGCCGCCGGCATTCCCTTAACGCCCGCACGAACGCGACGACGTCATCCCGATCGTATTGCCCGGCGTCCTCTCGCAGCCCCTCCAGCATATCGATGTTCGCGAGGCCGTCACCGGAGTCGACTTCCGATGCGCACACAAGAAGCACGTCCCGCCACCACGCTAGCCAGCCGTCCAGGCGTCCCAGCACAGCCTCCCTGTCACGCCGGAACTGCTGCGCCATGCGCTCGCTGAGGTCCATCAGATCCCCCATCGGCATCGCCGCCAGCGCCCGCGCCTGCTCCAGCGCCTCGCTTCGCTTCTCGAGCCGCGAAGCATCGTCCGCCAGCGCCAGCGCTTTCTCCGGCCGTCCGTTCGACAGCCGCGCGAGCAGCCGCGCCCGCTCCTCCTCCACTCCCCGCTGTCGCAACGCATGCCCGATTTCCGCCGTCGGCACCAACCCAAACTCGATCAGCGCGCAGCGGGAGCGCACCGTCGGCAAAAGAGCGTCGACCTGCGTCGCGATCAGCACGAACATCGCGTTCGGCGGCGGCTCCTCGAGCGTCTTCAAGAACGCGTTTTGCGCCCCGGTCGACATCGCGTCCGCCGGATCGATGATCACGACCCGCGTCCGGCCCTCAAACGGCGCCAGCGCCACTGCCCGCTCGACGTCGCGCACCTGGTCCACGCTAATGTCCTTGTGCTGCGGCTCGTTCGCTTCCGCGACCGGAATCGAGACGGTCATCACATCCGAATGTATTCCCCGCGCAATGCGGTCGCATTGCGCGCATTCTCCGCAAGGCTCCTGGCTCCTGGCTCCTTGCTGCTGGCTCCTGGCCGCGCAATTCACCGCCTGCGCCAGCCAGCGCGCCAGCGCCGCCTTCCCCACGCCCTCCGGCCCCACGAACAACCACGCGTGCGGCGGCGATGGGCTCCCGAGCGCCCGCTGCACAGCGGCGAGTGCGCGGGCGTTACCGATGAGACCGGCGGTCATGGGACAGGTGTCTTATAAGGGGGCAGCACGCACTGGCCCCGGCGGCCTTCGGACCTAGAAACGTCCACTCAAACCCAGCGCCCTGCCGCTTTCGCGTGTGCTGCGCCCCTACGCCGCGCCGGTGCATGAGAGCTACTCCAAAGGCCAAACGTCCGCCCGCATCACGTCCTCGTACGTCTCCCGCCGCCGCATCAGCTTCGCTTCCCCGTCCTTCACGAGCACCACCGGCGGCCGCAGCGACAAATTGTAGTTGCTCGCCATCGCCAGCGCGTACGCCCCCGCCGCCGGCATCGCCACGATGTCGCCCGGCGCCAGCGGCGGCAGTTCCGTGTCCGGCAGCAGGACATCCCCCGACTCGCAGTACTTCCCCGCGATCGTAACCATCTCCCGCCGTTCGTCGTTCACGCGGTTCGCCACGAGCGCCGAGTATCGAGATTCGTACAGCGCCGGGCGGATGTTGTCCGCCATCCCTCCGTCCACCGAGACGAACATCTTGACGCCCGGCACCTCCTTCGACGACCCGACCGTGTACAGCGCAACCGCCGACCGCGCGACGATCGCCCGCCCAGGCTCGACGATGAGCTGCGGCGCCGGCAGCTCGTACCGCCACAGCGCCTCCCGCAGTGTGGACGCGATGGTCTCCGCGTAAACCGACGGTTCAGGCGCGTGCTGCTCCGGCGTGTACGCCACGGCGAAGCCGCCGCCCGGGCTGAACTCCGTCATCTCAAACCCATGCTGCTTCCGCATCTTCGAAGCGAAGTCGAGCACCATATCGACCGCCTGCCCGTACGGCTCCAGCTCGAATACCGGCGAGCCCAGGTGCACGTGGAGTCCCACGAGTTCGAGTCCCGGCATTTCCGTTGCTTGCCGGACCGCGGCCTCGGCCTGCCCGGTCGGCAGCGGGATGCCGAACTTGTTCTCAAGCGTCCCGGTCGTTGTCTTCGCGTGCGTGTGCGGGTCGATCCCCGGCGATAGCCTCAGCAACACCTTCTGCCGCACCCCCCGGCCCTGCGCGATCCCGTTCAGCAGCGGCAACTCGTGGAAATTGTCGACGACGATGCGCGCGACACCGTAATCGAGCGCCTCGCGCAGCTCCTGCTCCGACTTGTTGTTGCCGTGAAAATACATCCGCTCCGGCGGGAAATTCACCGACGCGGCCACCGCTAGCTCGCCCCCGGAAACGACGTCGAGAGACATCCCTTCCTGCGCGATGATCCCCGCCAGGGCGCGCCCCAGGTAAGCCTTCGCCGCATAGGCCACAACCGAGTTGTGGTAGCGCGACTGGAAGGCCTCCCGAAATGCGCGGCACTGCCCGCGCAGCGTCTCCTCATCAAACACGTACAGCGGCGTCCCGAACTCGCCCGCCAGCTCCACGGCATCGCAGCCGCCCAGAGTCAGGTGCCCGCCCTCAGTCACGCCCGCCGTCACCGGCAGGACGTCGTCGAGACGAATTTCTGTCGCTCGAACCAAAATCGCCCTCCAGTGAGCCGATTATACCGTCGGAGCCGCTGTGTGATGTGAAAGAATTTCAAAATCCAGGGTCTACGCCTCCAGAACATTTGTCCGCAAATTGACGATAAATATCTTGACGGCACAGAACGCCTGTTCTATCCTGTTCAGCACAGGTGTTCTAGATGACCGACGTTCTCGAACGCGCGATCTCTCGCTTCCGGCGCTCTTCGCAGAAGAATGGCGCGTCGCCTCGGCGAACCTCCGCCGCCTCGTTTCGGGCATCGGTTGAGCTACGGCTGTCGAATCTTGAGCGCGACGTCGGCGACGTCAAGGGACGCATCAGTGGGCTGATCTTCGTCGTGCTCGGCGCCGTCATCGCGCAAGTGGTTCTCAGGTTGTTCGCGTGATCTCTGTGCCTCCGTCGGGTGACCACGCTTCTGCGATAGCGCATCGCGGTGCGGAGACCGACGATTCCTTGCTGATTGCCAGCTCGCGCTCGCACCTGCCGGCCTTGCGGCCGTACCAGCATGAGGCCGCGCGCGCGATTCTTGAATCGGCGTGGAACGGCCGCGGGCTGACGTTCACTGTCGTGATGGCGCGGCAGGCGGGGAAGAACGAGCTGTCCGCCGAGGTCGAATTACAGCTCCTTACTCGAAACATCCAGCGCGATGTATGCGGTGTAAAGTGCGCGCCGACGTTTGAGCCTCAAGGTCGGATTAGCCTTTCACGCCTCTGGTCGCGAATCCTCCGCCAGGGCGCCGCAGAGCGTGCCCGGCTCGAGGGCAGATCCATCCTTTTCGGGCGGGCCCGGCAACTGTTTCTCTCGGCAGAGCCGTCGGCGAACGTGGTCGGCCACACGGCAGGGATGCTCCTTGAAGTCGACGAGGCGCAGGATGTCGACCGCGAGAAGTTCGACCGCGAGTTCCGGCCGATGGCAGCGCCGGCGGGCGCGACGACTGTGTACTACGGCACGCCGTGGGACGACTCGACGCTCCTCGAGCAAGCGGTGCAAACGAACCTCGAATTGGAGCGGCGCGACGGTATCCCGCGGCACTTCGTTGCTGACTGGACGGCCGTCGCCGAGTTCAACCCGGCGTATGCCCGCTATGTCGAGGGCGAGCGCGTTCGTCTGGGCGAGGACCACCCGCTCTTCCGGACGCAGTACGCCCTGAAGACACTGTCCGGCGGCGGCCGGTTGTTCGCTGGGTCGCAGCGGGCGCAGCTCCAGGGCACGCACGCGCGGCAGCACGCGCCGAGGACGAGCTTACTGTATGTGGCGGGCCTCGATGTCGGCGGGCAGGAATTTGAGGAGCAGGGAGTAAGGAGCCAGGAGCCAGGAAGGCACGATGCGACCGTCCTGACGATCGGGCGCGCCGTGATGCCGCCCAGCGATGCAATCATCGGCGAGCCGCGGCTGGAGATCGTCGAGCACATCGCCTTTAGCGGAACCGCGCATGACGCGCTGTTCGCGCGCCTCGCGGATGTGCTCGGTGAGGTTTGGCGGGTGCGCCGGCTGGCGATAGATGCGACCGGACTCGGCGAGACGCTTGCGCGGCTGCTGATCCGGCGGCTCGGCGAAACCGTTGTCCGGCCGGTCCGCTTCACGTCTGAGTCGAAGTCCCGGCTGGGCTACCGCCTCTTGGCGGCCGTTAACGGAGGGCGGCTGAAGCTCTACGCCGCCGACGGTTCGGCCGACTACGCCGAATTCAAGCGAGAGATCCAGGCCGCCCGGGTCCATTACAGGCCGAGCCAGCAAATGAATTTCTTCGTCGAGCCGGCGGACGGCCACGACGACTACCTCGTGAGCGCGGCACTCACAGTCGAAGCGGCGAAGGACATTGAGACACAGCCTCGGATCGCCCGTGGCCGCCTGGCTGAGCAATCGGAATGGCAGTGAGAAATGGGAAGTGAGAAAGGAGAGCTGAGATGCCGGTCGCAATAAGCCCGGAGATACGTTCGCCGTGGGAGACGCAGATGGAGTTGCCGATAGCGGTCCTGCTCAGGCGGTCGCGGGAGAGGCGGAAGCAGTTCCCGCGCGTGCGCGGCGATTCGCTGCCCGAGAGGACAGGCTACCACGACGACGGCTGCGAGATCCATCCGGAATGCCTGAGCTGCCCGCTCCCGCGCTGCCGCTACGACGAGCCGGGCGGGCTGAAGGGCATGCTGAACGGCATGCGGGACCGGGAGATCGTCGCGCTGAAGTCGCGGGGCGTCGCAGTCGAAGAGATCGCCGACACGTTCGGGGTCTCGCGGCGGACGGTATTCCGCGTGCTCACGGAGAAGTACAAGGAGGCGCGCTGTGCGTGACGGACAGAGGATGAGAAGGCGAGAGCCTGAGCGAGAAGCCCTTGCAGAAGCGCTGGCGCAGGTGATCGGGTACGTGGGGCTGACGGCGGCCGTCGTCTGGGTCCTGCTGCGGCTGGCTGGCTGAAGATAATGGACCCAGGACTCAAGATTCAAGAAGAACCCGTGTCCCGCCGAGTAGACAGCCGATCCGCAGTTATCACGACATTGACGCGTTCCAACAGGCAATGAAGCTGCTACGGCCGGTGCACCGGTTAGCTCTCAAGCTTCCGGATTATGAGAAGTTCGATCTCGCTTCGCAGCTGAGGCGGGCCAGCAAGTCAATACCGGCTAACGTAGCTGAAGGATATGGCAAACGGCGCTCTTCGAAGCAGTTTCGCGCGTACCTGGAAAATGCCCTTGGTTCCACCGACGAGGTAATCATACATTTGGAGATCGCGCTGGTCCTTGAGTACGTCATCCAGGAGGAAAGCCAAGAGCTGATCGCTCAGTATCGGGTGGTCGGCAAAATGCTCTCGCGTCTAATCGAGAAGTCGCACTGGTGATGCAGTCCTGAGTCTCGAGTCCAGAGTCTATCGTCCGGCGAGGTGGAGGTGGAGGAGAAATGGTTACGACAATTACGCGACCGGCGACGCAAGCGCCGCTCGCGCAGCAGATCGCGCGGATGGACGCGGGGCGCCTGCGCGCCTACCGGGAGAACCTCGAGTTCTACCAGGGGCGGCAGTGGGCGGATTCGCCGAGGAGGCGCGAGCG
>VBJT01000093.1:3215-9847 GCA_005880075.1 Chloroflexota bacterium | reverse complement strand
GAGCGGTTCGAGCGTGGACTCGCTGGCATCCTGCGTGTTGGTGTAAGGAAGGGGCTGGGCAACGACGAGCGGTGTGGCGAACGAGTCGTTTGAGGGAGACGCCGCCCGCGCCGCCACCACAGGCAACGCCGCGAAAGCGGCAACGAGAAAGGCGGCTAACCGTAGGTACGAAAGTACGCGTTTCGGCATTGGTCGGTAACATCAGCCGCATACCCTGACGCCCGACCGCAGGATTAGGGCCGCAGATTATAGACGCATGAAGGGTTCGCCAATTACAGGAAGTAAGGGAGTTTATGTGCGGGTTCGGGACTAGGAGGACCTGGCCGTTAGAGCGGCCAGTGGAAGGAAAGGAATCATTACTCCAAGGAAGAAGAGCGGCGACGCATAAGTCGCTAACACAGAAAAACCGATGATGACGAGGACGGATAGCACCCACACGGCGACGACGACGGGGTTCGGCGGCCGCATGACGTCGCGATCCCCTTCCCGGTCCGCGGCATGGGACGGATGACCGGCCGCCTGCGAAGACGCAGCAACGATGAGACCCCCATTGGGCGCGTTGAGGACGCCGTCATAGGTTGCCGCGAGAGCCAGGCGCGGACCGCAACTCGAGCATAACGACCGGCTGCGCCGTCGCCAGGCCCGAGTTCGGGTCTGGTAGATTTCGAGGTCGCGTCGCCTTGTACGTTTGCCGCGGCCGCAGACGCCGCAATGACGAATGAGTATAGCTATCAGGAGTGCCCTCCCCAGGACTTTTCAAGTATTAAGGATAGCGAAGGCTGCGATAAACTGTCAAGTGCTGTCGACATCTGCTGAGCAGCAGCAGCTGATCGGCGAGACGCTACGAGGCCACATGCGCAGATGCGGGAATTCCTCGCTATCCCGGTATTTAGATCAGCGCCCGATCCGTAGAGATCGGACCGCCTTTTGGCATGACAATATCCGTTCGATAGCAATATGAAACACCCGCTGTAACACGTCCGGACGCACGAAAACCCCGCGTCTGCTATAATCCCTCGGTCAAGTTGGAGGGTTAATGCGTCGAGTTGTAATAGTCGCTATTATCGCGGCCGGGCTCTTCGGCCCCGCATCCCGCAGTGAGGCAGCCATTACGGTCGTCGCGGGCGCAGGAGATATCACCGACACCGGCAACCAGGGTGTTGCGACGGCGGCACTGGTGCCGTCCAACGCACAGGTGATCACGCTTGGCGACAATCAGTACCAGGACGGCTGCCTATCGGCCTTTAACAGCAGCAGTGGGTATGCGGGCTCTTGGGGAGCGTTCAAGTCACGCACGCGGCCGGCGATCGGCAACCACGACAGTCACGATACGTCGTGCTCGGCGGACGGCAATGGGTATTTCGACTACTTCAACGGGGTGGGCTCAGGAACATGCGATTACACGTGTCCCGCGGGGAGACGCGGCGAAGGCTGGTACTCTTACACCGTCGGGGACTGGCACTTCATCGTCCTTAACAGCGAGTGCAACGGTACGCCCTATGACTTCTGCGACCACACGGCGCAGCTTAGTTGGCTGACCAGCGACCTGGCAGCGAACACGAAGTTCTGCACGCTGGCCTACTGGCACCGGCCGATCGTCGCGCCATCCAGCACTCATACCGACGACGAGGGCGCGTTCGCCACTCCCTATCTGGGCGGCGACAACGTCTGGCAGAAACTCTACGACAACGGCGTTGACCTGGTACTCCAGGGACACGACCATGTTTACGCCCGATACGCTCGGTACAACCGCGCGGGCAACAACACGGACCCCAACGGCATCAGGCATTTCATCGTCGGCACTGGAGGCATTGGCAATTATGCTGTCAGTGAGACGAAGCCGGGACAGGAATACACCGCCTCCGTTCGCGGCATTATCAAGCTGACGTTAAACCCAACGAATTACTCCTGGCAGTTTGTCGATACGACCAATACCGCACTGGATAGCGGAAGCGATTCCTGCCGGAGTGCGGCGCGGCCGGACTCAGATGGGGACGGCTGGCCGGATGCGGACGAGGGAACGATTGGGACGAACCCGAACGTGAGCTGCGGCACCAGCGCCTGGCCCGCCGACATTACCAACGACCGGTATGCGGACATGAGTGACGTGGTGCAGGTCACCGGCCGATTCGGGCAGGCGGCGACGCAGACAAACAAGCGTTTCAATATCGCACCCTCGCCGCCGGACGCCAATATCGATATCACCGACATCGTGCGCGAGACTAACCTCTTCGCGACGAAGTGCTGAGGCGACGTTAAGCGCGCCAGATAATCAAACCGAACGGCCGACGCGGAGTGACGGTTGCTCCTACGCCTGAAGAGGCGAGAGGCGGCACACGGGGTATCATCGGCGCTCAAAAGTGGCATGAAGAAGGCCGCCCTAAAAGACGGCCTTCAATCTGCTGCTCGGTTCTGTTACGCCAGGGCGGGTTCGGTGACGTTGGTGAGGATGATTTCGTCGTTCTGGACGTCGACTTTGACCGTGTCGCCGGCGGTAAAGCGCTCCTCGAGGAGGGCTTCCGAGAGGCGGTCCTCGATCTCGTTCTGGATGACGCGGCGCAAGGGGCGGGCGCCGAAAACGACGTCGTAGCCCTTCTCGCCGATCCAATCGAGCGCCTCGGACGTCATCTCAAGAGCAACCCCCTTGGCCGTGAGCTGCTTCTCGATGCCCTTCATCTCGTTGCCGACGATCTCGCGTATGTGTGCCTTGGTGAGAGCGTGGAAGACGACAGTGGCGTCGAGGCGGTTGAGGAACTCGGGCCGGAAGACGTTCTTCATGGCGGTAAGAACCTTGTCCTTCATCTTGTCGTACTGGGCCGCCTCCGCCTTGGAGTCCTCGGTCTTGATTGAGAAGCCAAGCGCGGTCTCCTTGCGGATGAGGTCTGAGCCGACGTTGGAGGTCATGATGATGATGGTGTTGCGGAAGTCCACGCGGCGGCCCTTGGCGTCGGTGAGGTGGCCGTCGTCGAACACCTGGAGGAGCATGTTGAAGACCTCCGGGTGCGCCTTCTCGATCTCGTCGAGGAGGATGAGGCAGTAGGACTTGCGGCGGACAGTATCAGTGAGCTGGCCGGCGTCGTCGTAGCCGACGTAGCCGGGAGGCGCGCCGATGAGCCGCGAGACATTGTGCTTCTCCATGAACTCGGACATGTCGAGCTTGATCATGGACTCTTCGCTGCCGAACATGAACTCGGCGAGGATGCGGGCGAGGTACGTCTTACCAACGCCGGTGGGGCCGAGGAACATGAAGACGCCGATCGGGCGGCGCGGGTCCTTGAGGCCTGCGCGGGCGCGGCGGACAGCCTTGGCGATATTGTGGATCGCCTCGTCCTGGCCGACGACCTTCTCGTGGAGGGCGTCCTCCATGTGCAGCAGCCGCTGTGACTCTTCGGAGGCGATGCGGGTGACGGGGATGCCCGTCCACATAGCGACGACCTCTGAGATGTCTTCGCCGGTTACTTCCGGCTTGTGCTCTTCGCGCTCTGCCTGCCAGCCTTCTTCCATGTTCTCGAGCTTGTCCTGGAGCTTGACCTCGCGGTCACGGAGCTCGGCGGCACGTTCGTACTGCTGGTTGGCGATGGCTTCTTCCTTCTCGCGGCGCAGGCTGTCGAGTCCCTTGCTCGCCTCCTGGTAGGAAGGCGGAGCGTAGGAGCGCTTGATGCGCACGCGGGAGGCGGCCTCGTCAACGAGGTCGATGGCCTTGTCGGGCAGGAAACGGTCAGGAACGTAGCGAGACGCCAACTCAGCCGCGGCTTCGAGGGCCTGGTCTGAGATCGTGAGGCTGTGGTGCTCTTCGTAGCGGGCCTTCACGCCCTTCAGGATTTCGATGGTCTCCTCGACGCTCGGCTCCGCGACCATGATCGGCTGGAGGCGGCGTTCGAGGGCGGCGTCCTTCTCGATGTGCTTGCGGTAATCGTCAAGGGTGGTGGCGCCGACGCACTGGAGCTCGCCACGGGCAAGGGAGGGCTTCAGGATGTTGGCAGCGTCCACAGCGCCTTCAGCAGCACCGGCACCGACGAGCATGTGCATCTCATCGATGAAGAGGATGCAGTTGCCGGCGCCCTTCAGCTCTTCGATGACCTTCTTGAGACGCTCTTCGAACTCGCCCCGGTACTTGGTGCCGGCGACGAGCGAGCCGATGTCCAGCGTGACGAGACGGCGGTTGAGGAGCATTTCGGGCACTTCGCTGCGCGTGATGCGCTGAGCGAGGGCCTCGACGATGGCAGTCTTGCCGACGCCGGGCTCACCGATGAGGACCGGATTGTTCTTGGTGCGGCGCGAGAGGATCTGGACGACGCGCTCGATCTCCTTCTCGCGGCCGATGACGGGGTCGAGCTTGTTGGCGCGAGCGGCCGCCGTAAGGTCGATTCCGAGCTGGTCGACGGTGGGGGTGCGCGTGGCGGACCGGCCGCCCGAAGCGGCACCCTGCGGCATACTCTGCGAGAGGATGCGGGTGACTTCGGCACGGACTTTGTCGAGGCTAACGCCGAGGCTCTCGAGGACGCCGGCCGCGATGCCCTCGCCCTCACGGACGAGGCCGAGGAGCAGGTGCTCGGTGCCGATGTAGTGGTGGCCGAGGCGGCGGGCCTCGTCGACGGCGAGCTCGATGACCTTCTTCGCACGCGGGGTGAGGCCGATCTCGCCCATGACGGCGCGGTCGCCGCGGCCGATGATGAACTCGACAGCGGAGCGGACTTTGTTGAGCTCCACGCCGAGGTTGGCGAGGACCTTCGCAGCTACGCCCTCGCCTTCGCGGACGAGGCCAAGGAGCAGGTGCTCGGTGCCGATGTAGTTGTGGTTGAAGCGAAGCGCTTCCTCCTGGGCGAGCGTGAGGACGCGCCGGGCTCTTTCAGTAAACTTATCGAATCTATCTGCCATAACTCAGTACCAGCCCTCTAGCTCAGTCCTCTCTTACTGTATTCAACGCTGGGGACTCTTCGTCCGTTACACCCGGTTCTTCGTTTTCAACATCTGTAACGTCTTCTTCACCTGACTCTTCGGCGACGGCCTCTGGTTCACGTGCCTCGGCCGCCGATCCGGCGGAAGCCTCTCGGCTTGAGGCAGCGGCCTCTTCCTCAGACGGAGCTTCGGCTACGGGTACGGATTCCCGCTCGGGCGCGGATTCTCCCTCAACCTCAGCCGGCTCCCCAGTCGTTGTTTCGAGCGCGGCCTCGGCTTCGGCAGATTCGGGTGCGGATTCTCCCTCGGGCTCGGCCGGCTCCTCCGCACTCGCTTCGGGTTCTACCGCCTCAGGTTCTGCCGCCTCGGGTTCTACCTCTTCCGCGGCTTCCGCATCAAGAGTCTCTGGCGGCGTTTCGGCCGCCGCTTCGGCGATGGTCACTTCGTCAGAAGCCGTGGCGCCATCTTCGGAGACAAAAGTGTCCGGCGCGGTCTCGCGGGCCGGAGTGGCGGTCACGCCGAGGCGGTCGAGCGCGTCCTGGGGAGCGGAGAGGACGTTACCCGCCTCGTTGAAGGACCAGTCGTCTTCCTCGGCCTTGTCCCGCGCCTGGCGCAGGCTGAGGCCGAGGCGATGGCGGTCGTACTCGATGCGGACGATTTTGACGGGGACAACGTCGCCCTCGTCGACGACTTCTCGGGGGTGGTTGATCCGGCGGTCGACGAGCTCTGAAATGTGGATAAGGCCTTCGATGGGCCCTTCCAGACGGACGAAGGCGCCGAACGGTGCGAGTTTCGTGACTTGGCCGGGAACGATCTGGCCTTCCCGGTAGTTGGCAACGATTTCCTCCCAGCGCTCGGGCTGGGCGCGGCGGACACTGAGGGCGATCTTCTTGCTTTCGTTATCGATCTTGAGGACGTAGACGGGGACTATATCTCCCACAGAAAAGAGTTCGTGTGGAGATTTGGGCGTGCGCTCCCAGGATAGCTCCGAGAGATGGACGAGTCCGTCGGCGCCGCCGATGTCGACGAAGATCCCGAAGTCGCGGATGCTGGTGACTGTGCCGGTCTTGACGTCCCCTTCCTGGAGCTCGAGGAGGAGGCGTTCCTTTTCGGCGGCGCGCTTTTCCTGGACAGCAGCGCGTTCGGAAAGGATCGCACGGTTGCGGCGGCGGTTCAGCTCGATGACTTTGAGGGTGATAGTCTTGCCGACCCACTGGGAGAGCGCGTTCTGAGTGTTCTCGGGGGAGCCGCGGTCGGGGCCGCTGACGAGCTGAGAGAGCGGGACGAAGGCGTTGACGCCTTCGACGTTGACGAGCAGGCCGCCCTTATTGCTGCCCGTGATATAGGCCTCGAAGGCCTCGTTGCGGTCCATGTAGTCTTGAAGGACACGCCAGCCGCGCTCTCCGCGGGCGCGGTCGAGCGAGAGGATAATCTGTCCCTCCGGCGACTCTGGCTGGACGATGAAGACAAGGACCTTGTCGCCGATGCTGAGACGGGACGAGCCTTCCGGCTGAAGGCAATGCATTTCGTGTGGTGGGACGACGCCTTCGGACTTGGCGCCAATATCAACGAGAATAGCCTCTCGATCGGTGCCGACGACGACGCCTTCGATGATCTCGCCGCGGCGAAGTTCAGGGTAAGCCGCCGTCTCCTCTTCAAGGAGGGCAGCCATGGACTGCTCCGGGGCGGCCGGCCCTCCGCTTGTGTCTTCCGATGTCAAAGGCTCTACCTCC
>VBJT01000093.1:0-3159 GCA_005880075.1 Chloroflexota bacterium | reverse complement strand
GGATGGAGCGCGTGGCGAGTGGCGAGGTAGGAAGGAGGAAGAATGAGGAGAGTGGCGGGTTTGAGGCAAGAGGTACGAGCTACGAGGAACGAAGGCTGCGGAGTGTTACGCCTGGGCTAGCAGCGCCTCGGCCATCTCGATGTGCTTGGGCATGCCGAGGCGGCGGTACATGTCGAGCGCTTCGGTGAGAAGCTGTCGCGCCTTGTCGCGGTCGCCGGGGGCGTTGCGGTCGAGGAGCATGCGCGCATAGAAGCGGCGGACCTCGGGCTGCTCGATGATGTGCGGCAGTTCCTCCGTCCTGCGGAGGGCGGAGCGGAACTGCTCTTCGGCTTGCGCCCAGTTCTCGCCGGCGCCGGCGGCGATGCCCGCAAGCGTCTCGAGAAGGCGCATGTCCCAACCGCGCAGAATGATGCCCATGTGCATCGCCTCCTGCAGCAGTGGGTAGAGCCTGGCAGCCTCGGACTTCTCTCCGAGAAGGGCCAACGCCTCGACGGCCACGAAGAGTGTCGACCAGCTGCCGAGCGGGTTGGGGCGCCCAGCGCGAGGCAAGGGACCGCGGTTCTTCATCGCGCGTGATTCGAGCAGTATGCCAAGAAGGCCTTTGACACCCAGGCCGGAAGCGCGAGCGGCCCGCACCATTAGCAGCGGAGATGCCGCAGGTGCCCCGGTACCCTCTCGCGGTCTCCCAGGTAGGCGCGGACGAGCATGGTAAATGCCTCACCATGCCCGGCCGGGGCGCCGGTCGGTTGGACCTTGGTCACTTCATCGAAAACGGCAAGGGCGTCTTGCCAGCGCCCTCTCCAGAAATGGGTGAAGCCGAGGAAGGCAAGCGCCACCCAAGTCGTGGCATCGTCCTCATCGTTGGTGAGACGCTCGAGAGCCTCGCGACCAGACGCCTCGGCAGCGTCGATATCGCCCTCGCGCAGTAGCGCTACCTGGAATTCGACGCCCGAAGCCGCCCGGTGACCGAGCCGGCTCGCCAGTGGGCTGCTCTCGCTCCAGACTTTGACGCTCTCGTCAACGCGCCCCAACGCGAGGAGTGATGTCGCGACGAAGTTAGAACCGCTCGCAAAGTCCCAGAGGTTGCCCGCCTGCAGGAGCAACTCGCCGCCCTTGAGCCCCGCGTCCGCAGATTCGCGGACTTGCCCATAGCACCAGTGATGAACGGCAGCGGCACCCAGGGCGCTGCCACGAAGGTTCACATCGCCGAGCCGGTCCGCCATTGCGAGCCCTCGCCTGATCATTCCGTCGCCGGCTGAGTAGTAACCGGCTGCACTCAGCGTCAGTCCGCCCCAACCCAGCAAGCGGCAACGGTAAGTGCTGTCCCGCCCCCCCAACAGAGCCAGCCCACGCTGACCAAGCTCGGCCGCTTCCTCGTAGCGCAGGCCCCAGAGCAGTTGCTGGCACATGGCGTCGAAGACGCGACCGGCGGCTTCCTTGTCGCCCAATCGCTCGTAGAGGGAGGCGGCCTCCCGCCAATCGGGCAAGGCCTCGTCCCAGCGGCTGCTGAGGCTACGGCGGGCCAGGCCTCGCTTGTAGAGGAGACCGGCGCGGCTGGCGAGGTCACCGGAAGGCTGAAGTGCGAAGGCCGCGTCGTAGTCCTTCAGCGCTTCGGCGAAGGCGGCGCTGTGGAGGGCCTGGTCCCCGGCGAGCACCAGGTAGCGGGCCGTCGTAGCGGGGTCGGCGCCGGCGCCGGCCTGGTAGAGGTGGTGGGCCATGTCGGCAGCGTATGCCTCAGCGCCCTTGCCGTAGACCTGCTCCATCGTCTCGGCGACGCGGAGGTGCAGGCGCTGACGGCGCGGAAGCGAGAGCCCGCTGATCAGCGTCTGGCGGATCAGCTCGTGGGCGAAGCGGAAGCGCGCCTCGAGCGCGCGATCGCCCTCCGCGGGGGGAACATCATCGGCGGCGACGATCAGGTTCGCGCGCTCGGCCTCATCGATGGCATCTAAGAGCCTGTCAGCGCTGAGCTCAGTAAGCGCCTGAAGCATCTGGAAGCCGAAGTCCCGGCCGACCACAGCGGCGTCGGTTAGGGCTGTACGGCAGTCCTCGCTCACGCGCTCGAGGCGCCGGCTGATAACGAGACGGACGCCTTCCGGGACGTCGAGCTCTCCGACCTGAAGGTCAGGCCGCCAGCGGCCCTCCGAGTCGAGCAAGCGCCCCTGCTCTAAGAGGTGCTGAAAGACTTCCTCCACGAAAAACGGGTTGCCTTCGGTCTCTCGGTAGATTGCCTGGACGAGCGCGGGTGGCGGAGGCTGGCCGGTGAGCGCGCGCAGCATTGCCTCGACGCCCGTCTCTGGAAGGGGCTTGAGAGCAATGCGGTGAGCGAGACGCTGCCGCACCAGCGATTCGAGGGTCTGGGCAAAGGGGCGGGCTGCGTCGAGCTCGATATCGCGGTAGGTGGCGACGGTGAGAACGGGCATCTTGTCCTGGTGCCGGGCGATGTGTTGCAGCAGCTGGAGTGTCGCGTCGTCCGCCCAGTGCAGGTCGTCCAGAACGTGGAGCAGAGGCAATGTGTGACTCACCCGCTCGAGGAACTCGCGGATGCTGTTGAAGAGATAAAGCCGCTCCTGCTCAGGCGGCAGCTCCAGCGGCGGTGGTATGTCGTCGAATACCTGTCGAAGCTCTGGAAGGATTTTCGCTATCTCGCCGGCGTTCTCACCGAGCGCAATGCGGAAGCCGGCAGGCCCTCGCCGCAGCGACTGTTGAAGCATTTCAATGTAAGGAATATAAGGGGGCGAGCCTTCCATCTCGTAGCAGCGTCCGGTGCTATCGAACATTCCGTGCTTGCGCGCCTCGAGGACCAGCTCCTGGGCGAGCCTGGTCTTGCCGACGCCTGGCTCGCCCCGAATGAGGACGATCGAGCCCCGGCCGGCGATCGCCTGTTCCATCAGGCGGCGGAGCTCGGCGCGTTCTTCCTCGCGACCGACGTAGGGCGTGCGCTCGGCGAGGACCGGAGCGGCCGCTGGCTGCGCCTCTTCCTGCCAGGCGACCTCGAGCAAACGCCAGCGTTCGGGAAAGCCCTTGAGACGAAAGCGGCCGCGGTCCCGAAACTGAAGGTCCTTGGCGGCGCCGACGATGCCACGGACGGTCTCTGAGGCCAGGATCTGGCCGCCCTGGGCCTTCGCGCAGATGCGCGCGGCGGCGTCGACGGTCGAGCCG
>VBJT01000278.1 GCA_005880075.1 Chloroflexota bacterium | reverse complement strand
TCGAAGCGCTCATCGCAGCATGTCCGGGCGTCACGATCCTGGCCACGAGCCGGGAGGCGCTTGGCGTCGCGGGCGAGTGGGCCTGGCCGGTGCCGTCACTCGGGCTGGGCGCGGAGTCGACGGCAGCCAAGCTCTTCATCGAGCGAGCCCGGGCGGTGGCGCCTAGCTTCGACGACAGCCACGACATCGAAGTCGTTGCCGAGATCTGTCGCCGTCTCGATGGCATCCCGCTCGCGATCGAGCTCGCCGCCGCGCGCGTTCGCTCCATGAGTCCGAACCAAATTCGCGACCGGCTCGACGAGCGATTCCGGTTGCTCACAGGTTCGCGGCGGTCGATGGAACGGCATCAGACACTGCGGCACGCCGTGCAGTGGTCCTATGACCTTCTGAACGAGATCGAACGCCGCGTCTTCCAACGCGCTTCGGTATTCGCCGGCGGTTTCTCTCTCGCCGCGGCGACCACTGTGTGCGGGCAAGACGCGGACGGCGACCTGGATCAGATCGAGACTCTCGACGTGCTCGATTCGCTCGTCCGCAAGTCGCTGTTTCAGGTGGATCGGACGTCCGCAGATCTCCGCTACAGCATGCTTGAGACCATTCGGCAGTTCGCGGAGGAACGCCTGGCCGACAGCGGAGAAGGCGAGACCGCGCGCGATCGACATGCACTGCTCTTCGCCGATCTAGCCGAGTCAAATTTCGAATTGTTCCGCAGCCCGCGGGAAGCTTTGGCCTACCGGTTTATCGACGACGAGATCGCGAACGCGCGCGCAGCTTTTCGCTGGGCCGTCGACCAAGGCCGCGCCGACCCTGCCATCCGGATCGCTGCGTGCGTCCATCAGGCCGCGCGCTTCCGATTGCGGACCGAGACATTCGGCTGGGCCGCCGAAGTCGTCGACCTAGCCCGACAGATCGAGCATCGCAAGCTGCCTCTCCTGTTGGCCATGGCCGCTGACAGCGCGTGGGGCCTTGGCCACCTGGAAGAAGCGAAGGTACATGGGCGGGAGTCCATTGCTCTGGCGAATGACGAAAGATTCGAGCCTCTTGTATGGGCGTACGTCGACCTCGCCCAGATCGCCATATTCGAGGGCGACCTCGACACCGCACTCGAACTCCTTGGAGCCGGAGCGGCACATCCCGCCGATCTCCGCGACCGGATGGCCCTCGCCTGTTTGCTGGGATTTAGCGCGATGGTCGGCCGTCAACTCTCCGACCATGAGGTTGACGAGGGTCTCGCTCACATCAAGACAGCGGGCTTCCCTACAGCAGTGGCCCTTGGCCTGTACGTCAAGGCGGTGCACGTGGAACAGGAAGACATTTCAGCGTCGATAGAACTCCATCAACGGGCAATCGACCTGCTCGAGGCATGCGGCGATCGACTAATCGAGCAGTTGGTGCGGGCCCAGCTTGTTAGCCTCCTTGCTCGCAGTAAGGACCCCGATCCGGCGCTGGCGAGCTTTGTCGACATTGTGAACGACTGGCAGATCTGTGGGGATACTATCTTGGCCTCAAGCATTGGCCACTTGGTGGTATTGCTCGCGCGCCTGGGTCACCACGAGGGCGCCGCCCGGCTCTATGGCTCCGTCGCGCGAGGAATCGAACTCGATATCCTCGTACCTGGGCTGGATGCCACCATTTCTCTCGTCCCGCGATGCGGGGGCGGCGCTTAGCTACCAGGCCGCCGGCGAATTCGCTTGCCGGCTGATCCAGCGAGCCCGCGCCGAGCTGGCGCGTCCGCAATGAACATGGCCCGACCGATCGGCGCAGGCCAGACTAGACCTCAACCTGAGTAATACGTTTTCAGTTGCGAGAGCGGTTGCCTACGAAGCACAACAGGCCGTAAGCAAAGGACTGTGGCTTCCGGAAGCAGATGGCTAAAGCCTGAAAACAGCGTCTTCAGGTTCTGGTAACACAAATCGCGGCAGTCAATCCTTCCAAGCAGACGGTCGCGGGTTCGATCCCCGTCTCCCGCTCCCGATTCGATTTTGAGCGCGTCAAATCGTTCCTTTCCCGGAGGCTTAGGGCCTCGCCCTATCTGTAGGCGCCCTGGGCTTCCATTGCCACGGGCCATCTGTCCTGCAAGCTCATGGCTCCGTGTGCCACGGACGACACAACTGGACGCTAGGGCTGGGCGAAAGGTTGTGAACAGCTTGTCTCAGAGCGCCCCGCCGACTCCGGTGTGGCGTGATTCTTGGCCGTCCGTTGATCGCCGGGACGATCTTCTACTCCGCCGAGAGCCAGGAGACAAAGCTGAGTCGGTTGCGGCTCGTGCAGTCGCAGTTCTTGCAGGGGAGGAAGGTGGATCTCGCGTACGAAGCCGGGCGCGCGGTCGGTGTGCGAGAATAGTCTCGCGATGCTGATGCGAGAACTGAAGCGCGACGAGCTCGAGCTGTTCTGGACGATCGACCGGCGCGAGGTGCTCCACAACATCTACGTGATGCGCGACGGTGAGATGGTGCTAACGCCGTACTACTTCGACGTGCCGGGCTGGGAGAACACCAACTCAGAAAAGCTGTACGCGTGCTTCGATCGTGGCGGCACTATCCTCGGGATGTTCGACGGAGACCAGCTGGTTGGCTCCTCCGCAGTCGATACGG
>VBJT01000092.1:536-10457 GCA_005880075.1 Chloroflexota bacterium | reverse complement strand
GCCGCCGTCCTGTCGCCGGTACAGAAGGGCGATCGTGTCCTTATCGGCATCCTGAAAGAGGAAGAAGCTGTGTCCAAGAAGCTCCATCTGGTCGATCGCCTCCGCCTCCGTCATCGGCTTCATGGGAAAGCGCTTGATGCGCACGACACGACCCATGACGATCTCAGCATCAGGCGGCAGGGCTTCTCGAAGTTCAGCTTCTTCAATCGGAAGAAGATCATCCTTGGCGATACGCCGTTCGCTGCGCAGGACCTTTGTTTCTTTGAAGCGCTTGACCTGGCGCGAGAGGGCGTTGGTCGCCATGTCGATGGCTGTCTGCATCTCGAAGCTGCGCTCTTCGGCGCGCAGAAAGGTGCCGTTGGCGCTGACGGTAACCTGGACAACGAAGCGACCCTCTCTGCCCTTGGCTTCGCGGCGGACGTCGACGATCGCGTGGTCGGCAATGGGCAGGTAGCGGGTCAGCTTGTTCAGATGGTCTGCGGCGTACTCGCGGAACTGGTCACTGATCGTGAGATGCTGCCCGCGAAAGATTATGTCCATGCCCTCTTGCTCTCGATCACTACGTCCGAGCGATTCAATTGTAAGCCTGCCTGTTTGGGCCTACAACAGCCGAAATGTTAGAGTTGCAGTCGCGATGGCGGTCCCAGCGCTCAGTCTTCGCCTGCGAACGTGATCGCGAAGACCGGGCCCGCGCCTGCCTCTAATAGAACGCGCGAGCAAGCGTCCAGAGTTGCGCCCGTCGTGATGACGTCATCGACAAGGAGGACGCTCCCTTGCGGCACGCGTTTTCCTGGGCGGAACGCGACGCTGACATTGCGGCGGCGCTCGTCGCGATCGGCCAGCCGGTATTGTGGCGATGAGCTGTGCGGCCGGATAAGCGCTCGCGGTGCTAACGGCACGGCCGTCAGGCGCGAGAGCTCCTTCGCCAAAAGCTCCGACTGGTTATAGCCGCGCTGTCGTCGACGGCTTCCGGCCAGGGGGACAGGGACGATGGAGTCGATGGGCGGCCTCCACTCGACCAGCCGTTGAGCCATGTGGGTGGCCATGACAGAAGCGATGGCCGAGAGACCGCGGAATTTGAGCGCGTGGACGGCCTCGCGGGCGGCGCCCTGGTAGACGAAGACCGAGCGGACGGCCGTGAAGCTGGGGCGAATCGCGGTGCAACGCGCACAGACGCGCCCCGGCGATGTCTCGCCGGTGCGCCTTGGAGTGGGCATCCAGCAAACAGGGCAGCGGGGAGCATCGGCGCTTGTTATTGCGGCGAGACAACCGTTGCAAATGAATGGGCCGAAACTGGCGCAGGAGACGCAGCGAGGCGGGAAGACGAGATCGAGTACCCAGTCCAAAAGCCGTACGGCGGCCGCCCGCTGCCCGGCAACTAATCGCAATTCAGTCACGAGCTGACGAGTCTCGTCTGGCCTGCGTGAGGCGGTCGATGGAGTCGAGCACGACATTGCGGACGGCGGCGCGGTCGGGCATCTTGTCCAGCATCCCGTAAGTGGCCGCTCGACCGGTCGATACGTCCCCGTTCTCGGCAACATAGGCGGTCGCTCGCCGAAGATCGGGCAAGAAGGTCTCGACGATCTTGTCGTGGACGGGAGTCACCATGCAGTGGAGACTCGGCGGGAGCTGCTGCCGGTCGGGGTGCCAGCCGGCCTCGTCGAGAGCGTCCGCAATGGCATAGATATCGAGCGAATCAGAGGCAAAGGCGAAGACACTCATATCCGGCCGCGCCAGGATCTTGAGTTGCGGGATATCGTTGATCCCCTTGATCAAGGCGGCCGTGGTCTCCATGTTTATTCGCGCAAGGCGAGTGTAGCCTTCGACGCCGAGGAAGTTCAGCACAGCCCAGGCCGCAGTGATGGCGCCTCCCGGGCGGCTCCCGGCGAGCGTCGGCGAACCGTAAAGGCCGCCCGGCCAGTCGCTGACGGCGAAGAACTGGTGGCGGCGAAGATCGCGGTCCCGGTAGAGGACGACGGAGGCGCCACGGGCCGAGTAGCCGTACTTGTGCAGATCGGCGGAGATGGAGGTGACGCCGGGCACGCGGAAGTCCCATGGCGTCACGTCATACCCCAGGCGTTCGGTAAACGGCAGTAAGTAGGCGCCGAGGCACGCGTCTACGTGGCAAAGCAGGCCGCGTTCGGCGGCGACGCCAGCAATTTCGGCGATCGGGTCGATGACGCCGAAGGGATAGCAGGGTGCCGAGCCAGCGAGGAGGACCGCGTTTTCGGTGATCGACCGCCGCATCGCATCGACATCAGCCCGGAGGTCGTCTCTTAGCGGCGTGTGAACGATGTCGACATCGAGGTAATGGGCAGCCTTGGCGAATGCGGGGTGGGCGGTGACCGGAACGATGATCCGCGCGTGGGCGACCCCTCTCTCCGCACGGGCCCAGTCGCGGGCCGTTTTGACGGCCATGAGGATGCTCTCGGTCCCTCCGGACGTCATGTTGCCGGCGGCTTCTGCATGATAGAGGAGGTCGCCCGTCATTGAAATAACTTCGGACTCGAATTTCTTGAGGCTCTTGAAAGCGCCCGGGCCGAGCCCGTTGGTGTAGAAGGCGGTCGTGTAGGCTTCCTTCAGCACATCGGCTACCTCGTCACCGGCGAAGTAGACGAGGGAGAAGATCTTTCCGCCGCGCCAGTCGGCATCGCGAGAAATGGCGTCGCTGAGCTGAACGGTAATTTCTTCGCGGGAGGTGCCTTTCTCGGGAAACTCCATGAAGCGCTCCTTCGGGCGGGATGGCGAACATGTTAGCAGAGTTGTCAGTTTTTTGGTGGAGCGGCATGGGACCCGGGCAGTGGCCTGACATGATGCAGATAGCGGCTGTCATCGCGAGGTCCGGCGCTGGCGGACAGACCTGAAGGGTCTGTCCGTACGTAAATATGGCGCCTCGCCTTGTTGGCTCATACGGGCTGGATTAGACTGAATGAGCCATGAAAGCGAAGGTGAGGCTGTTCGCGCGGCTGAGCGAGCTGGCGGGCACACGCGAGGCGGAGGTCGAGTTAGGAGAGGGGCTAACGGCCGGCGAGGTGTACCAGGCGCTGTGCGGGCGATACACCGCGCTCAGCGGCCTCAAAGGCAGCATCCGGTACGCCGTGAACGGCGAATACGCGGAGCCCGGGCACCCGGTCGCCGGGGGGGACGAGGTGGCGCTTATACCGCCGGTGAGCGGGGGAGCGGATGCTGTTTGAGATAACGAGCGCGGCGCTCGACCCGCAGCGACTGATCGACCACGTGCGGAAGGATGAGAGCGGGGCGGTCGCGCTGTTCAGCGGCGTGGTGCGAAACGAAAATCTCGGGAGGCGCGTGCTGTATCTCGAGTACGATGCCTATCCCGAAATGGCGGAGCGCGTGATGCGGGAGATCGCGGAGGAGGCGATGGGGCGCTGGCCGATCACGGACGTCGCCATGCAGCACCGGACGGGAAGGCTGAAGATAGGGGAGACATCGCTGGTGGTCGCGGTCTCGGCGCCGCACCGGAAGGAGGCCTTCGAGGCCTGTCATGCGCTCGTCGACCGCTTCAAAGAGGTCGTGCCGGTCTGGAAGAAGGAGGTGTGGGAGGGGGGCGAGGAGTGGATCGAGGGCGAGGCGGTGCGGCATGAGTGAGCGGGCGCGCGAGCCGCTGTTCTTCGAGGATGTAGCAGAGGAGGCCGAGCCGAAACCGGAGACAGCGAGCGCGGGCGGCGTTCGGCCACCGGGTAACGTCGGTAGCGGGCTGCAGGACGGCGGCGGTGACGACGAGCCGCCGATCGAGTTTCAAATGCCCACAGGTGACGATCCGCCGCGCAGGGGCACGACCGTCCAGGGCCGCCTTGGCGCGGCCATCAGTCTAATGTCCCGCGTCTATTCGCTTCCCATCGCGGATTTGAATCTTTCTATGCGGGCGTTCAACACGCTACGCCGAGGTGGGCTGATGACGGTGGGACAGGTGCTCAAGAAGACGGAAGAGGAATTGCTCGCTCTCCACAACTTCAGGAGAAGGGATTACCTCGAGCTTCGGGAAAAGCTCGATGAGTTGGGCATCTTGCCGAACGAGAGGAGTGTAAACTAAGCGCCAACACGCATCGGAGGAGGACGCCCATGACTGATACAGAACCCGCCCCAGCTACAGAGCCCGCCACTCCGCCCGCATCGGCGACAAAGGAATCGATCCGGGCAGAGCTGGAGGCGACGCGATCGCAGTACCACGAACTGCGCAATTCGCTTTCGGAGGAGGACTGGAAAAAGAAGAGCGCAAATCCGTCGTGGGATGTGCGACAGCTCATGTGGCACATGGCGTGGGCCAACGGATTCACCGCTCAAGGCGTGGAATCGTGCCGCAAGGGGAAGGGGACGAACCCGCCGAACTGGATCGCCGACTTCGGGAACACCTGGATGACGCGCATCGGCTCGCGAGGGGCGACGCCTCAGTCCGTAGGCGAGAAGTTCGATGAGTCGCACGCGAAGGTACTCGCTGCGCTCGATACCGTGCAGGAGGACGAGTGGCAGAAGGGCGCGCGCGTCTTCAACCAGGACATGACGATCGAGTCGACGTTCCGGAGCATCCCGGAACACTTCAGGGAGCACGAGGCGGACATCAAGAAGGGGCTGGGGCGAAGTTAGCGCCTGTTTCTCTGGATGACGCCGCGAACGGGCCGCGAACGGCGTCGATGATCCGCCATCCTGACAGGCGGATGGCCTGGCATATGGTGGCGCCGCTAGTACGCTCGGGCGTCAGCCCCACCCCCGATCCCTTCGCGAAGGTGCCCGAATCCGCGCACAAGCGTGGTCGGCGCTCAGGATGACGGTGAACACGTGTCGGATGAAGTTGTCGCGCCGGGGGATGATCTCCAGTATTGCCCGCGCTGCGGCGCGCCGCTGATCGGCCGCCTACTGCCAACGGAGGACCGGCCACGCCTAGTCTGCGACCGCGGGCACATTCTCTACGTCAACCCGAAACTGATTGTCGGCGTGATACCAGAGCGGCAGGGGCAACTTCTGTTGTTGCGACGGGGGATAGAGCCTCGATACGGGTTCTGGACTTACCCCGGCGGCTACATGGAGATCGACGAGTCGGTTGAGGAATGCGCGGTGCGCGAGGCCGAGGAAGAGACGGGCGTGAAGGTGGAGATTCGCGGGCTGGTCGGGGTGTACTCGCGGCCGGGACCGCACGGGCCAGGGATCGTCTCGATTGTTTTTCGGGGCGAGGTCGCGGAGCCGGATCCGAATCCGGGGCGGGAGGCACTCGAGGTGCGTTGGTTCGAGGCTGAGGACATTCCCTGGGACGATCTCGCCTACGACACGACGCGATGGGCGCTGAGAGATTGGATGGATGAGACAGGTGAGAGGTAGACGAGGTGCGCACGGGCACCAGCGAACGCGCATGCCGGAAGCGAACCATCACGAGTAGGAGGGGCGCTAGCGGACAGACCTGAAGGTCTGTCCGTACGGGTACGCAAGCGAGACATTCTTCGCCCCCCAGGGCATGACCTAGGCGCGGCGGGGCGGGCGGCCGCGGGGGCGGGCGTAAGATGCCGTCGCGGGGTCGGACTTGCCCCAGAAGTCGAAGCCGCCCATCAGGAGCATCGAGCTGATCTGAGGGTCGGTGAGACGGGTGCGGACGCGCGACTCCATGCTGACCGCGTTGACGTTGGTCGTTACAACGGTCGGAAGGGAGGCGTTGTAGCGGTAATTGAGGAGCTGGAAGAGCTTTTCGTCTGCCCAAGGGGTGCTGCTCTGTGAGCCGAGATCGTCGAGGATGAGCAGATGAACGTTCTTGACGCGCTCGAATAGCTCGTCGAACGAGCGCGGGTTGTGCGGGCTGAAGCCGACCCTCAGCCAATCGAGGAGGTCCGGCGCCACGACCATCATCACGGCGATCCCGATGTCGCGGCAGTAGTTGCCGATAGCGGCGGCGAGGCGTGTCTTCCCGCGGCCGGTGACGCCGGCGATGAGTAGCCACTCCTTGGGGTCTTCGGCGTATTTCATCGCTTGCCGATAGGCGTTAGTGATGTCGGCCTGCTCTTCGCGGTGGTCGACCTGAACGATGCGGGGATCGAAGCTCTTGAAGGTCATGGCGCGCAGGTGAGGCAGTTCGAGAACGTCGAGGTCTCCGATCGAAAGTCGTGTACCTGACGCGGGGATCGAACTCGGCCGGGTCGAGATTGGTGGTGAAGACGGTGGGCAGCTGCGCGTTGTAGCGGTGGTTGATGAGCTGAAAGAGCTTTTCTTGCGCCCAGGGAGTCGCGCTCTGTACGCCGAGGTCGTCGAGAATGAGAACGGGTGCGGACCGAACGAGCTCGAACAGCTCGTCGTAGCCCACGTCGCTGCCGGGCTGGTAGGCCGAGCGAAGGTGATCGAGGAGGTCCGGCACGACCATGAAAAGCGCCGGGACACCGGATTCGAGGCAACGGCCGCCGATGGCGGAGGCGAGGTGCGTCTTGTCGCAGCCGCTGGGGCCGGTGAGAACGAGCCAGCCTTCGGGTTGTTCGGCGAACCGCCGGGATGCCTGGACGGCGCGCGAGAAGTGCTCCTGGTGAGATGGATTTGGGCTGCGGCCGAGCGGGCTGAGGTCGGCGAACGTCAGCCGGGCGAGCGGCCCCAGATTGCTGTAACGCTGTAGTCGGGCGAGCCGCTGGTCCTCTCGCTCATCGGCAATGCATTCGCAGGCGAACGCCTTCCCAAAGTCGGGATGACCGAGGCGGACGGCCTTGCGGACGAAACCCGCGCCGCCGCAGCGAGGACACAGTTCTTCGCTTTCATCGAGCGCGGACTCAGGGATCGCGCTGGGTGGCGAGCCGCCGTTTGCCTTCATGGTAGCGGCGTTCAAGCCACTCGACTTGAGGATCTCTTCCAGACTCTTCATCTTGCTTGCCCTCGGCTTCCCACCTGCGCAGGATGCTTTCGATGTAACGCCAGTTCGCTTTATTTAGGCTGACCGCCTCGCGGAAGGCATCGTGGATCCAGGTGTCGGGATATCTCTGTTCCGCCTCCTTTAGGTCTTCCGCGATTAGCGGCGAGACTGGCCGGATGTTCTGTTCGTACAACGCGAAGATGGCCGACTTGTTAGCTTTCGAGGCGGGCGGCAGAGGCTCGTCGAGCCGAAGCTCGCGCGCGGCCAACCCCTCAAGCGACTTTCGGTTGGCGATTGTATTCACCATATACAGCTCTTCCTCGCGGTCTGCAGACTGGGTGCGGGCGCGAAGCAGCGTCCCCCGCCAGACAGCGAGATCGAGGCCGCGCTCGAGCGCATGATCGCCGGGCGACAGGTGCGCGAGGGAGCGGGCGAGGGTCGCGTCCGCAGCGAGCTCGCGCTTGGTGAGGAAGCGGGGCGAGCGGCGTCTGGTCTGCTGGGCGAAGAAGAAGTAGAGGCTGACGATGAGCTCCTCCGTAGCCTCGACTTGCGGGAGGATGCTGGAGAAGAACTGGTTGGGTATAGCGGTGGCCAATCCGGAGTTGGGAAAGCCGGTGGAGGATTCTTGGGAGCGCGAGGTGGCTGGTTCGCTCATTCCTTCGATACCTGAGGATGAGCGGGGGGAAGCATGATGAGCCTTTGAGGGTGGCCGCTCAGGGCCGCCCCTGTCCACGAGCCGATGGAGCTCACGGTTCCGGCTCGAACTCGGGCGGTGGTTGGTCCTCCCACTCGTCGGGCTGGCGGACGAGGAGGTCTTCGAAGCGGGCGATCTTTTCGCGGAAGCGGAGGTGGATGGTCCCGGTAGGGCCGTTGCGGTGCTTGGCGAGAACGATCTGGGTAATGCCGGCGGGATAGCCGTCCGTCGGGCGGTCGGGATGCTGGCGCTGCCATTCCTCGCGGGAAACGTACTTGTCCTCTCGGTAGATGAACATGACTACGTCGGCATCCTGCTCGATGCTGCCCGATTCGCGCAGGTCACTGAGCTGCGGAACGTTGTTGTGACGCGCCTCCGCGGCGCGCGAGAGCTGGGAGCAGGCGACGACCGGGACGTCGAGGTCGCGGGCAAGTTGCTTAAGCGACCGGGAGACGTAGCTGACCTCCTGAACGCGGTTCTCGTTTCGAGCGCCGGACTGCATCAGTTGGAGATAGTCGACGAGCACGAGATCAAGGCCGCGCTCAAGCTGCAAGCGCCGGGCCTTGGCGCGCATTTCCGCGACGGTTAGCATGGCGGAGTCATCGAAGTAGATGGGATAGTCGGAGAGGACGCCGAGCGCCTGCGAGATTCGCCGCTCATCGCGTTCGGAGTGCTGGCCGAAGGCGAGGCGGGCGGAATCGACGCCGGACTCCATGGCCAGTACTCGCTGCACGAGCTGCTCAGCCGCCATTTCGATTGAGAAGAAGGCAACGGTAGCCGACTGGCGCTCGGCAGCCGATTTCGCAAAGTTGAGGACGAGCGAGGTCTTTCCGAGGCTCGGCCGGGCTGCGACGACGACCAGGTCGCCGCGTTTGAGTCCGGTCGTTAGAAGAGTATCGAGATCCATGAACCCGGTGGTGATCGCCCTGACGCCGCTGGCGACGGCGCCGACTCCCGCCTCTGCGGACTCGAGGTAGCCGGTCAGCAGCTCGCGGATGTGAACGAAGTCATGCACGGAGTCCGCCTGGCGGACGGCGGCCATCATCGTTTCGGCGCGGGCGAGGATCTTATCGACGAGGTCGGGACTCTGGTACGCGTCGGCGGCGATGGCGCCGCAGGTGGAGATGAGGCGACGGCGCAGAGCGCACTCGACGACATCCTTGGCGTACGACTCAACGCCGACGGACGTGGGCAGGTCTGTGACGAGCCGGCTTAGGTAGGCAGCGCCACCGACATCTTCCAGGCGGTTGCGGCGCGCGAGTTCGTGGGCGACGGTGATCTGGTTTATCGAGTCGCTGCGGTCCCAGAGCGCGCGGCAGGCGTCGTAGACCCAGGCGTTCTTCTCGCGGAAGAAGTCTTCGGCCTTGAGCCTAGGCGCAACTTTATAGATGGCCTCTGAATCGACGAGCAGTGATGCGATGACGGCCTCTTCCGCGTCAATATCGTGCGGAGGCAGCGTCTCCGCGCGTCCGGCCTCGACGACCATGTGTTCCCCTTTTCCCCCAAAGACTCCCGCGCGGGGCCGGCCGCTCAAGAACGAACGGGCCTGCGTGGGAGGCTATTTCTCTACGCTATCGCTTTCGCCTTCTTCATCAGCCAACCCTTCGTTGGTTGCAGCGGGCTCGGCTGGTGGTTCCTGTTCAAGAATCTCTTCCTCTATCAGCTCCTCGGCAGGCGCGGACAATTCGGCTTCGGCCTCGGACTCCGGCGCCGCCTCTGGGGACTCGGTTTCGGCTACCTCCTCTGCGGGCAGGCCGCCAACCGGCACGACGTTCACGGTCACGGTCGCGAGAACATTGCGGGTGACCTTGATCGTGACTTCGTGTCCGCCCAGCTCTCGGATCGGCTCCTTCAGGTCCACCTGCCGATGCTCGAGTTCCACGCGGGTGACGGCTTGGAGCGCCTCGGCGATGTCCCGGGCCGTGACGGAGCCGAAAAGCTTGCCTTGCTCGCCCACGCGGACTTCGATCTCCACTGCCTTGCCGTCCACTTTCGGGAGCACGCGATCGCGGGCTTCCTCATCGACCTTCTCCTGGCGGCGCTCCTCCTTGCCGGCCTTAGCCTGTGCGATGTTGATGTAGTGGTCGGTCGCGGGCGCGGCCAGCTTGCGCGGAAGGAGGAAATTGCGGGCAAACCCGTCGGCAACGTTCTTGACGTCGCCGGTGCGGGCGGTGCCTTCGACCTCTTCGAGGAAAACGACTCTCATGACGATCTCCTTCAGACTAGATGGGGCAATGGGGAGAGGATAGCGGGTTGTCCACTTTGGGTCATTACAGGATGTTCTCTTCTGTCGACAGCAAGCGTGGCGGACTGTTCATTGCCGATTTTAGAACGGATGTGCGCCGGGCGTCAAACCGGCTTGTCAATCAGCGCCCGCTCGAGCCCGCTCTCG
>VBJT01000092.1:0-421 GCA_005880075.1 Chloroflexota bacterium | reverse complement strand
AGGCCAAGGTCGGCGCCGGACGCGTCGAGGCCTTTGCCTCCCGCGAGGCACATCTCGGCCAGCGCGACAGCCAGCCCGCCGTTGGAGCAGTCGTGGGCGGTGGTGGCGATGCGCTGCCGGATGAGGGCGAGGACAGCACGATGCAGGCGGGCTTCGAGGCCGAGGTCCATAGTGAGCCGGCCACCGATTAAACCACGGATTTCCTTCAGGTATTCGCTTCCGGCAAGCGAAGCCGCGGGCTGCTCAAGCATCGCGCCGAGGACGAAGACCTCGTCGGCGTCGTTAGCGAACGCCATCCCGCAATGGCGGGTGACGTCGTCGAGAATGCCCAGCATGCCGATCACCGGGGTTGGGTAGATGCTCCGGTCGTCGGTCTCGTTGTAGAGGCTGACGTTGCCGGAGATGACCGGCGTGGCGAGTT
>VBJT01000091.1 GCA_005880075.1 Chloroflexota bacterium | reverse complement strand
TTCGGTGTGCCTTTGATTCGCATTACGGCGGCGTCGGCGCCGGCTGCGACGACGGTGTTCGCGAGGACGCTCTGGTCGTATTGGCGGTAGACCCAGCGCTTCGAGGCGATGTTCGGAGAGGCGAGGAGGCGGAGGAGGGCAGCGTTTGGATCTCTCACCGCCGTCCCCTCTCCCGTGCGCGCGAGAGGGGAGGATCCGTCGCCATCAGCCGCCGGAGCCGAAGAAGCGGAAGCTTCGAGGTCGGGAAGCGACATGATGTCGAGGGCCTCGAGC
>VBJT01000090.1 GCA_005880075.1 Chloroflexota bacterium | reverse complement strand
GGCGGCAAGCACGTGCAGACCGCCGTCTTTATGGCTAAGCGCGACGAACGACGCGCCGACGCCGAAGAGGTCATTGATGACGGGCAGCGCCCGCTGCGCCGCGGCCGTCATGCCGGGTGCCTGGCTCAACTCCTGGAGAAGACGGTTGGGGTAAGCACTGCGCTTGCGAAGCTTGAAGATCTGGTTGAAGGCGCCCTCAATCGCCGTAAAGGCAATAATCATGCCCACGACCAGGCCGCTCAGGAGCTGCGGCCAGCTGTAATGGAGGACGAAGAAGTAGAACGGCTCGGTGCCGAGGATGGCCGTGTAGACGCCGATTGCGACCCATCGCTTTAGTGTACGCACCTCCTCCAGCGGATCAGTAGGCGAGGTTGGCACCACCGGCTTCGCGCGTCCGGCTTTCGTAATGTGGCTGCTATGCGGCTTGAAAAAAGACATGACTGTACATACGGGGTCGCTGATAGTGAGACGCCGGTAGCAGTTACCCCGTTACCGTACTGGCTGCTGGCCAAAACACACGGCTAACGGGGAAACTTTGCTGGGCGGCGTAATGCTTACGCGAACGGGAGATGATGTGCAGACGAGGAGTGGACCCTAGTGGGGGCTCTTCAAATCAATGCAATGAAGTATGGGGCGCCTACTGGATTTAGCACGGGTGGCCCGATACCGCGTCAGCCACCCTAGCCCCTAGGCGGTCGCAGTCTCTTCTTCGGCGGGCTTCAGGTATACGAAGTGATAGAGCAGACCGGCGAGGGCGCCGCCGGTGAGCGGGCCGATCCAGTAGACCCAGTGGTCGTCCCAGGAGTTGGAGACGAGCGCTGGACCGAACGACCGCGCCGGGTTCATCGAAGCGCCTGTCAGCGGCACGCCCACAAAATGGTCGATCAGCACCGCCAGGCCGATCGCTATCGGTGCAAGGTTCGCCGGCCCGCGGGGATCCATCGCGACCGCGAACACGGTGAAGACGAGGACAAAGGTCAGGATGATCTCGACGAGCACTCCCGCGAGGTCGCTCGTCAGCGCGTTGTTGTTCAGTGCATGGGCCCCAAGATTGCCTTCTACGCTCGACACAAGCACGAGGTCGAGGAGGAGGGCGCCCACAACGGCGCCGGCGAGTTGCGCGGCGATGTATAGGACGCCGGGACCCGCTTTCATACGGCCTGTAATTACCGCCGCGAAAGTGACGGCCGGGTTGATGTGCCCACCCGAGATTCGCGCCGTCGCCGCCACGAGCACAGCAATTGCGAGCCCGTGGGCGAGGGCGATGGCCACGAGTGACGCCGCTTTGTCGGCCGATACAGGCGTGCCGCCGGCGGCTGCCGGCAGCGGAAGCGCGCCGCTAATCACAGCGACGGCGCCCGCCCCGATGAAGACGAAAAGCATGGTCGCGATGAATTCCGCTAGGACGGCGCGCCAGGTGCGCTGGTTGAGGTCCTCCGCGGTCAATCCCAGCGACTCGGCGGAAAGTTCGAACTGATTCATCTATCGGCCCCTTTCGATTCGTCTATTGAGAAACGAAGAGGCTTCGGATTAAGTTAACGGACTCCTTAGGTGGCGTCCGCCTCCGGCCCTGCGCGGTCTTCCGGAGCGACGCCCCGGCGCGGACGGTTCACCTCTCGCATCGAGAGGGCGCTTCCTCCACGCCGGGCGCGGATGATCTCCGCCATAATCGAGACGCCGATCTCCTCCGGCGTCTCCGCCCCGATGTCGAGTCCAATCGGCGTGTGCACTCGTTCTACCGCGCGGACGTCGATACCGTCTTCGATGAGATGCTGAAGCACAGCCCCGACCCGACGCTTCGAGCCGATCATGCCGACATAGGCGGCATCCGTGGGAGCGACGAGCCGGAGGCTCGTTTCGTCATGCTTATGGCCGCGCGTGACGCAGACGACGTAGGTATTGGAGTCGATGGGGTAGCCGTCGAGCACTTCATCGAAGCGTCCGCAGGTGATCCGGTCCGCCTCGGGAAAGCTCTCAGGATTGGCGAACTCCGGCCTGTCGTCAATGATCTCGACGGAAAAGCCGCACATATCGCCGATGGTGGCGAGCGCCTTGCCCACATGCCCGGCCCCGACGATCAACAGCGTCGCCGGCCGCTCGTGCACTTCCAGCATCACCTGGTAGACGTCGCCCTCCGCCGCCGCATCCAGTCGGTTCAAGCGCCGGCCTGAGCGATCCACGTATACCGTCTCAACCGAGTGTCGTCGGAACGCGTCAGGTGCCTCGTCGAGGACAGCGGCGTCGAGTATCTCGTCCCTGAGCTCGCCGGTGCTCGAGCCGTCCGGCCGGACCAGCATCTTTGCGCCGACTTGAGAGGGCGCGTTCGGAGGAGCGGCGATGACTGTCGCGACGAGGACGGGCGGGCCGCCCTCCAGGGCGGCGGCGGTTTCCGTCAATATTCGAGCGGTTGCAGTCTGAGCCACGCGAATCTATTCGAACGAGAGGAACTCGAGCCGGTGGCCGACAGGGTCGCGGCAGAAGAATCGGGCGCGCCCATCTATCGGGATCGCATCCTCCAGCTCGACTCCCGCAGAATCGAGCCGCCCGCGCAGTTCGCCGAGGTTATCGACCAGAAAGGCTGGGTGGCGCGAAGTACGGTCCTCCTTGAATTCGCTGTCCGGCGCGAAGAAGACGTGGAACTCGTTGTCGCCGCAGCGGTACCAGACCCCGTTTCGGCCAGCGCCAGAGAGCGATTCGGGCCGCTGCATCTCTTGCAGGCCGACTAGCTCCTCGAAAAAGCGGCGCGCCTCACCGGCGCGCGACGCCGGGACGTTTATCTGCACGTGGTGAAGGGCAAGGATCGTCACGCGCTGATTATACAAGCGGGCGGGGCTATCAGACGTTAAACAGCACGTTGATGACGTCACCTTCGCGGACGATGTACTGTTTGCCTTCGGTGCGGAGCTGGCCGTGGCGGCGAGCTTCGGTGTGAGAGCCAAACTCCAGAAGCTTGTCCCAGGCGATGACCTCGGCGCGGATAAAGCCGCGTTCGATATCAGTGTGGACCCGGCCGGCCGCCTGGAGCGCGGAGGCGCCGGTGGGGACGGTCCAGGAATGAGCGTCCTTCTCGCCAATTGTGAAGAATGTCACCAGGTCGAGCAGCCGGACGACCTTGCCGAGCACGGCGTGCGTCGTGTCCTCTCCTGCGCCCATCTCGCGCCGGAATGCGGCTGCTTCTTCGGACGTCAGCTCCGCCAGCTCGGCCTCCAACCCCGCGCAGAGGACGCTCACGGCAGTCCCGGCTGACGCGTAACGCCTGCTGAATTCCGCTTCCAAATCGGACGCCCGCTCGACTTCGCTCTCGCCGATGTTAAGCAGGATGAGCTGTGGCTTCAGCGAGAGCAGGCCGAAGTTCGCGAGCGCCTTAAGGTCCTCCTTGTCGCGGATGCGCTCACGCAGCCTCGCGCTTCCGTTTGTGACGTCACGGCAGCGCTCAAGGAGCGATTTCTCGCGCTCGGCGGCTTCGCGCTCACCCGGGCGGGCAGAGCGGACAGTGATGTCAAGCTTCTCAAGGCGGCGCTCGATGATGCCCAGGTCGTTGAATGTGATCTCCTCCTCGAATGCCCGGATGTCGCGCTCAGGGTCGACGCTGCCTCTGGGGTGCGGGACATCGTCGCGCTCGAAGGCGCGGACGACGTGAATAAGGGCCTCGGCTCGGGACAGTGTCTCGGCTGACGAGCCGGAGGGTGGGACGCCGCGCTCGAAGAGAGCGGGGAGGTCGTGCAGCGTAACCTCGATCGGCGTGATCTTCTTCGCTTTCACGAGCGCGGCGAGCTGTTCGAGGCGATCGTCGGGGATCTTGACAGCGCCGATCTGCTCAGCGCCCCCGGCGGCGCTGCCGTGGCCGGCGGTGAGGGCGTTGAGGACGGTGGTCTTGCCGCCGGCGCGGAGTCCAACGATGGCGAGGTCCATCGCAAGAAAGACTACACCGGCAGTCTCACTCGTGTCACAACGTTGGCCGAGCGTTGACAAGCGGCTCCGAGTCTAGCTCTAATGACCGACGTGAGACCCCCGACGCTCGAGCCGTTCTCGCGCGAGCTGCTGGCCGATCCTTATCCCGCCTACCGCGCGCTGAGAGAGCGAGGGCGGGTGCAGCGGACCACCGCCGGGCACTGGCTGGCGCTCGGCTACGACGAGGTAACCACGCTTCTCACCGACCAGCGCTTCGGCGAGGCGGCAGGGAGGGGCGGCCGCATCCGCCTGTCACGCACCAGAAGAGAGGGCCCGCACCAGCTCCTCGGTCGTGTGGACACGATGCTGTCGCAGGACCCGCCCGAGCACGCCCGACTGCGGCGCCTCGTGAGCAAGGCGTTCACGCCTCGAAGCATGCAGAAGATGCGCCCACTTATCCAGGAGATCGTGAACGAGCTACTCGACGGGATCGCTGGGCGTGCCGAGTTTGACATGGTCTCGGAGCTAGCCTGGCCCCTCCCGGTCATCGTCATCGCAGAAATGCTCGGCATTCCGCGCGAAGACAGGAAGCGTTTCAAGCGCTGGTCGGACGCCATGGTGGCGACGTTGGGCGGCGACTACACTTCGCTGGATGAGGCGCGGCGCAGCAACGAGGAGCTCGTCGAGTACGTCAGCCGGGTAATCGCGGACCGCCGTAAGCAACCACGCGACGATCTGATCAGCCGCCTCGTCGCCGCCGAAGAGAGCGGCCAGCGGCTGAGCGAAGACGAGATGCTGGGCACGGTGGCGCTGCTACTGGTGGCAGGCAACGAGACGACGACGCACCTCATCTCCAATGGGATGCATGTGCTTTGGCGCAATCCTGAGCAGATGGCGAGACTCAGGGCGGACCCTTCCCTCCTTCCCTCCGCCGTCGACGAGATGCTCCGCTACACAGGTCCCGTCCACACGACTCGACGGACGGCCCGCGAGGACGTATCGCTCGGCGACGCTAGGATCGCGCATGGCGAAGTCGTCATCGGGGTGCTCGCCGCCGCCAACCGTGACCCGGACAAATATGCCGACCCCGACCGCTTCGACGTGGCCCGCAATCCGATGGACCACGTGGCGTTCGGCGACGGCATCCATTTCTGCCTGGGTGCCGCGCTCGCGCGTCTCGAAGGCCAAAGCGCGATCGGAGCACTTCTCGCGCGCTTCTCCGACCTCCGCTTGGTGGACGATCAGCCGGAATGGGGCGGAACGTTCGCAATTCGCGGCGTGACTCGCCTGCGGCTCAGAGTAATGTGACTTGCGTCACAGAGAACCCTTGACAGCGAGCGCTATGCTCGTCGAGATTAGGAAGTGACTGACCAGTCAGTAATCTTACCAGCGTTGACAGCAAGCGAGGAGACCGTTCTAATGGCTACGCTAACCCCAGGAACAAAGCAGGAGCCGGCCGTGGTCACAGCAGAGTTCAATCCGTTCGCCCCCGGAATGCTCGCCGATCCCTACGCGATGTACCGCGCGCTGCGCGAGCAGGCGCCCATCTACTGGAGCGAGATGATGGAGTCGTGGGTGCTCACGCGCTACGAAGACATCGACGCCGTCCTCATGGACAGCCGCTTGTCCTCCGACCGTACTCGGGCCCAAACGCGCTTCGCTCAGATGATGCGCGAGCAGCAAGAGCAGTACGGCCCGATGAGCAACGCCCAGACGATGCTCACCTCCGATCCGCCCGATCACACCCGCTTGCGTAAGCTGGTCAGCAAGGCCTTCACGCCGCGTGCTGTAGAGAACCTGCGTCCGCGCATTCAGGAGATCGTGGATTTCGTGCTGGCAGAGGTGGGCGAGCGGGGCCAGTTCGACATCATCCACGATCTTGCCTACCCGCTGCCGGTCATCGTGATCGCTGAGATGCTCGGTGTGCCTCCAGAGGACCGGCACCGGTTCAAGGAATGGTCCGATACGGTCGTCGCCACCCTGGGCGGCCCGTTCACGCCGCCCGAGGCGTTGGAGGCGGGCCGCAAGGCGATCGACGAGCTCGCCGAGTACTTCAGCCACATCATCGCCGAACGCCGCGCTGAACCGAAGGAGGACCTGATCAGCGGCCTGATCGCCGCCGAGGAGGGCGGACAGGTCCTGAGCGAGGATGAGATCTTCGCCACCTGCATACTCCTCCTAATCGCCGGCAATGAGACTACCACGAACCTCATCGGCACGAGCATGCTCGCCCTCTTTCGGAACCCGGACCAGATGCAACTCCTCCGGGAGACGCCAACACTCATTTCGTCAGCCGTCGAGGAGCTGCTCCGCTACGCGGGGCCCGTGCACGGCACCGGGCGCGTACCGAAGGAAGATGTCGAGATCGCCGGGCACACGTTCAAACCCGGCGAGATGGTGTTCACGCTCCTCGCCGCCGGCAATCGCGACCCCGCGCATTACGACAATCCCGAGCAGCTGGACATCACGCGCAACCCGACCGACCACCTCGCCTTCGGCGATGGCATTCATTTCTGCCTGGGCGCCCCGCTGGCCCGCGCGGAGGCGCAGATCGCAATCGGCGCGCTTCTCCAGCGTTTTCCGAAGCTGCACCTGCTCGACGAAGAACCGGAGTGGGGCGGCACGTTTATCATTCGTGGCCCGAAGCGCCTGAACGTCGCGGTCTAGAGCGAGGCGAGCGACTGTACGGACAGGGCTTAAGCCCTGTCCGCCGAGGCCCCGAACCGCGCTGTTCCTGTCGTAGACGATCGACGTCCTGCCTTAGCCACGATTAGCGGACAGATCCTTAAGGATCTCCGTACAGCGTCGGTGCTATCCCGGCCAACAAGAAAAGGCCGCCCTGTTGGGGACAG
>VBJT01000089.1 GCA_005880075.1 Chloroflexota bacterium | reverse complement strand
CAAGCATCTAATCCATACGGATCTACGAAGTTTACTGGATTATTGTTCGCGTAAGCATACGGGTGGCCAGCTTGAGCTGGATCCTGAGAAAGAAATCTGCCAATTGCGGGGTCGTAGTATCGTGCTCGCAAGAAGTAAAGACTCGAATCGCTATCGCGTTGCTCGCCGGCGAAAAGCCACTGGTTCGGACTACTCCCCGTCTGGGAACGAATCGCGCCGAAGATGTCGTATCCGTAGGTCGCAACGCCATTCCCAGTTCCGTCGAGGAGATCCGTTGTTGAGCCGAGGCTATCGTGGAGGACGTACGTTTGCACTCCGCTGCTATTCGTTGCGGAGATAAGGTCAAGGCCGTACACGTACGTGTTTGTTCCGTCCTGAAGAACGACAGGCAACTGAGCAGCCGCATCCCACGAATAGCTCGTCGTCTGCCCGCTCACCGTGTGGCTCATTCGCAGTCCGTCTCCATTGTATATAGACGAAGACGTGACACCTGACATTACAGATTGCGTCAGCCGATTCTCATGATCGTATTGGAACGTGTCGGAGCCGCGGGTCGTCTGATTGCCGTTGTTGTCATGGCCGTAGTTGACGCTTCCTGCGGGGCACGGAGGGTTTGGCGAACCGCTCCAACTGCACGTCATTCGCGGTCGAAGCCCCTGCACGCGTTCCAAAGCAAAGCATTGTAGGGGCGAGCTGTCCACGCGGGCTTTTACCGCTTGGGCAGACTGAGCTGGCCGAGCCGCTTGCTTCCACCCCACCCCTGTGGCATCGTAAATCACCGCGATGGCGACTCTCGTTCCTCTCCCCATTTCTCATTTCCCCTTTCCCATTCCCCGATGACCGGCTTTGACCCGACTCAATTCAAGAGCATCCCGCACGGCCACTCGTTCGAGGATTTCGAGCCCGGGCGGACCTTCGAACACCACTGGGGCCGCACACTCAACGAGGGCGATAATTCGCTCTTTACGACGGCCACACTTGCTTACAATCCGCTGTACTTCAACGCCGAATACGCCCGCGCCAACGGCCATCCGGGCGTTGTCGTCAACCCGTTCCTCGTCCTCTGCACAACCGTCCGAGGCAGGCGGCCCGTTTCTCGGCATCGATGAGCTAACCTTCCACCGCCCTGTCTACCCCGGCGACACGCTGACCGCCCATAGCGAGGTCGTCTCCGCGCGCGAATCGGCCTCGCAGCCGGCGTTTGGCGTCGTCACCTGGCACACGGAAGGCTTCAACCAGCACGGCGAGCTGGTGATCGACTACAAGCGCTCCAACCTCGCGCGGAAGCGGGCCGTCAAGTGACGACGGCCGCAAGCCCATATCTCACGGAGGAGCGGCTCGAAGTCCAGTCGACCGCCCGCCGCTTCGCGATGGAGGAAGTCCTGCCCCTGGCAAACGAGCTCGACAAGCAGAAGGCAGATATCCCTGACGCGTTCCTGGAACGCATCGGCGAGATGGGCTACTTCGGGATCATGATCGGGCGCAACTGGGGTGGCATGGGTCACGACGTCTTCGAGTACGCGCTGATCACCGAAGAGCTGTCTCGCGCCTGGATGAGCGTTGCGAGCATCATTGCCCGCGGCAACGGTATGGGCACAAACGTCAGCGACCCGGCTCGCCGTGCCGAGCTTCTCCGCCGCAGCGCGCGTGGCGACTGGATCGGTGCCGCCGCCCTCTCAGAGCCGGGCGCCGGCTCGGACCTGGCGAACGTCCAGTGCCGCGCGACGAAGGATGGCGACGAATATGTCATCTCCGGCGAGAAGCGCTGGTGCGGCAACGCCCTCAACGCTGACTTCATTCTCCTGCTCGCGCGAACTCAGGAGGCCGGCGAGGGCCCTCGCGCCCGCGGACTGGAGAGCTTCCTCATCGAGAAGCAGCGCGGCTCGTTCCCAAATGGCCTGACCGGCAGCCCGATCGACAAGATTGGCTACCACGGCATCACCACGTACCACCTCTGGTTCGACGGGCTGCACGTGCCCGCGGAGAACCTTCTCGGATCGCGGATGTACGAAGGGACGACCGCTCCGCAAGGGCGCGCCTTCAACGCGACGATGCACGGGCTCAACGTCGCGCGTATCCATACCGCTGCCCGCGCGATTGGCCTGGCGCGCGGCGCGCTCGAGGACTCTCTCGCCTACGCGCAGGACCGAGTGCAATTCGGCCGGCCGATCGCGGAGTTCCAGGCGATACGCTTCAAGCTAGCCGATATGGCAACGCAGGTGGAGGCGGCGCGCGCCCTCATGTACCAGGCGGCGCACGACTGCGACGCCGGCGAGCCGATCGAGATCGAGGCGGCCATGGCCAAGCTCTTCGCGACTGAGATGGCGGAGCGGGTGACGAGCGAAGGAATTCAGGTGCACGGCGGCAACGGCTACACGACGGAGCGCGCCGTTGAGCGCTACTGGCGGGACGCGCGGCTCACCACGATCTTCGAGGGCACGTCCGAGATCCAGCGCAAGATCATCTCGGACCGTCTGATCGGGCGGCGCCAGTGAGCGAACCAGGCGCCGGACCTATTACTGGAAGCTCGAACTACTTCGAGGACTTCAAGGTGGGTGATCGATTCCGCCATTCGCGCGGTACAACCGTCAGTGAGCTGGAGAACCAGCTCCTGACGAAGCTAGTCATGAACACCGCGCAGGCCCACTTCAATGAGCATGCGATGAAGGACACGCCCTGGGGCCAGCGCCTGGTCTTTGGGCTGGTCACCGGATCGATCGTTATGGGACTCGCGACGCAGGACGTCGCCGAGAACGCCGTCGCCGAGCTCCGGCTCGACAAGCTGCGCTTCACCGCGCCCGTCTTCCACGGCGATACGCTTTACGCTTACACAGAGGTGCTCTCCAGGACCGAAGTCGAGCGCGAGGACGCGGGGGAAGTGATGTTCAAGCACTGGGGCGTCAACCAGGACGGCAAAGTAGTCTTTGAGGGCGAGCGGACCGTCCTTATCAAGCGCCGAAGCCATTGGGTGAAGCAATGAACGACCGCGTCGGGCCGCTCAAGGGTGTCCGCGTGCTCGACATCACGCAGGCGCTCGCTGGGCCGTACTGCACGATGCTCCTCGCTGACCTAGGGGCTAACGTCATCAAGGTCGAGTCCGGGCGCGGCGAAATGACCCGCTTCTCTGGACCCTTCACCGACGACGACAGCGAGCATGCCTTTGGCGGCTACTACGCCAGCCTGAACCGCAACAAGCGCAGCCTTGTGCTCGACCTGAAATCGTCCGGGGGCAAGGAAGCGATCATGCGCCTCGCCGAAAAGTCCGAGGTTCTCGTAGAGAACTTCGCCGCCGGAGTGATGGACCGTCTGGGCCTTGCCTACGAGACACTCGCCGATCGCAACCCGCGCCTCGTCTACGCCGCGATCCGTGGCTTCGGCGACCCGCGCACCGGCGCGAGCCAGTACACCGATTGGCCCGCCTACGACATCGTTGCGCAGGCCATGGGCGGCCTGGTTGGCGTGACGGGAACGGCTGATGGTCATGGACTGCGTTGTGGGCCGAGCGTCGGCGATATCATGCCCGGCACGCTCGCCACCGTCGGCATCCTCGCTGCCGTGCTTCACGCCAGGGAGACCGGCGAGGGCCAATTCCTGGATGTGGCCATGTACGATGCCGTTCTCAGCCTCTGCGAGCATTACGTCTACCTCTACTCCTACACCGGCGAAAACCCGCGCCCGCTCGGCAACGCGCACCCGTTCCTCTGTCCCTTCGACGTCTTCGACGCGAAGGACGGCCAGATCGCCATCGCTGCGCCGACGGACAAGCACTGGCGGCTACTCTGCGACATCATCGGCCGCCCCGAGCTTGGCCGGGACGAACGATATGCGAAGAACGAGGGCCGGCAGAAGCACGCGCCGGAGATCCGCGCGATTATCGGCAAATGGACGGCGCAACGCACGCGAGACGAGATCGTCGATACGCTTTCGCGCCTCGTCCCGACCGGCCCGGTGAACACGATGGCGGATATCTTCGAGGACCCCCACACCACCGCCCGCGAGATGCTCCCGGAGATCGAGCAGGTGGGCGCACGCCCGGTGAAGCTGGCGGGGCAGCCCATCAAGCTGACGCGCACGCCTTCGCGCATCTACCGCCGCGCCCCGGTTCTCGGCGAGGACAACGATGAGATCCTCGCCGAGATAGGCATGTCGCTGGCAGACCTGGCGGCAAGCGAATGAATGTGCGTCTCCGCCGCTCCGAACTGGCAACCCCGGGCTCCAGCGAGAAGATGATCCAGAAGGCTGCCGCGAGCGACGCTGACCTCGTCTTCCTCGACCTCGAGGACGCCGTCGCGCCGCCGCAGAAGGAAGCGGCCCGAGAGCTGACGATCGAGGCGCTGAACGGCCTCGATTGGGGACGCAAGGTACGCGCCGTCCGCATCAATGCGATCAATACCGTCTGGGCGCTCGATGATATCGTCCAGACAGTGGAACGAGCGGCTGCGAACGTCGACGTGATCATTATCCCGAAGGTCAAGGCGCCGCGCGACGTCTGGTTCGTGGAGACGCTTCTCGATCAGCTGGAGGCAAAGCTCGGTCTCGCGAAGCGCATTGGACTTGAGGTCCTGATCGAGGAAGTCGAAGCTCTCTCCCGCGTCGATGAGATCGCGGCTTGCTCGCCAAGGCTTGAAGCCCTCATCCTCGGCGTCGGCGACCTCTCGGCCAGCCAGGGTGTGCGGATGGGGCACCTCGGCGACCCTTCGCTGCGCTACCCCGGCGACATCTGGCACTACGCCCGCGTCCGCATGATCGTCGCCGCGCGCGCGAACGGGCTCGACGCCATCGACGGCCCCTTTCCCGATTACCGTGATGCTGATGCCTACCGCCGCGAGGCCACTCATGGCAGCACGCTCGGTTGTGTCGGCAAGTGGGCGATCCACCCGGACCAGGTGCCGATCGCCAATGAAGTCTTCGCACCGACTGAGAAAGAAATCGCGCTGGCGAAGCGCATGGTGGACGCCTACAACGCCGCCCAGCGCGGCGGCGCCGGCGCCGGCGCCGGCAGCGCCTCCGGCGTCCTCGTCGACGCGGCGACCGTACGAATATTCCAGGCTGTGCTAGAGCGGGCCGAGCTTACGCGGCGCTAGCCTTCCGCCTGCAGTGCGAACAGATGCGGAGGCAATTCAAACACGCTGCCACGCCAAGTGGTTGCCGCACTGCAGGCAGACTAGCTCCACGTCATCGAGATAGTCCTCGCGCAGAAGATCACCACCGCAGCGCGGGCAGCGCTTGAACGCGACCGCGCTTGGCGATACGTCCGACGCTGCGTCCCGCCGGGCGCGAAACAGCCCGGGCCAGGCGTATCTACGCCGGTGACTGCGCGGGCGATGCGTGGTCGTGGATGTGCGCCTCGCGCTCGTGGTGCTCTTCCTCATCTGTGCGGTCGTAGTCATGGCTATGCGTCAACTCCGTGTGATTGTGGTCGTGTGTATGCCAGTATGTCCGGTGGTCCCATTCGCCCAACACCTTGCCACCGTGGTGATGCGAGACGTGATAATGGTCGTGGGTATGGGTCACGGAGGGATGGGCATGCTGCGGCTCCTTGCCCTCACCTTGCGTGTACTGCGTCTTGTTCGTTAGCGTCATCCGTTCCTCCCTTCTGGCCCACCGCGAACGCCCGCAGTTTACGCATGGCGCCATAACGGCAAGATCAACAGCCTGCATAACCGCCGTTGCAGAACTCTATCAGGACGGATTGCGAGAAAAAGTTAATCAGCGGCAGCGAGCGGTTTATCTCGCTTGTTAGGCGACAGCGCCGAACATGCTTTCGTTGGAAGGAGGGTTCGGATGCGAAGGATCCTGAGTGTTTTTATGGCTGCGGCATTCGGCGGGCTGCTGGCCTACTTCTTCGATCCAGATGGAGGCCGCGGGCGCCGTGCGAAGGCACGAGATCGCCTGGAAGCCTTCTTCCGCCGACGCGCCGACGCGATGGAACGACGCGGGCGTTATGCTGCGTCTCGGGCTGAAGGACTGAGCCACCAGATTGAGAATGCGATTGCGCCGGAGTACGAACTGCCACCGAATGACGCCACGCTGGCGCAACGAGTCGAAAGCCAGATCCTGCGCGGTCGGGACGTTCCGAAGGGTGCGATCAACATCAACGCCGAAGAGGGAGTTGTCGTACTGCGTGGCGAGCTCGAGCGGCCCAAGCAAATCAGAGAGTTGGAAGAGGCTGCCGGAAGTGTGAAAGGCGTGCAAGGAGTAAGGAACCTGCTCCACCTCCGCAACACGCCGGCGCCGAACAAACCGACGTCCTAGAGGACAGCTCTCGGCGAGAACTACCGCTAAATCAACGGGGCTCGGCCGAATGCCTACATTTCACTCAGAGTGCGTTCGCCCTTCGTATATTCGCGCATCAGCCGGGCGGCGTCTTCCGAGCGCATGGTCTGCCAGAAGGCGTCCTGCTCGAAGTGAAGCGCCTCCTGAAGCGGCATTTCGCTGCCTTTGAGGATGCATTGCTTGATGAGCGCGATGCTGAGCGGCGGCCGCTTCGCGAGCTCCCCGGCCAGCGCGAGCGCCTCCGGCATCAGCCGCTCCGGCTGAACCGCGCGGTGCACTAGCCCGATGCGTTCGGCCTCATCCGCGTGGACGACTTCGCCGAGGAGCATTAGTTCCGTGGCTTTTGCGATGCCGAGGAGCCGCGTCATTCGCTGCGTCCCACCCGCTCCCGGCAGTATGCCCACGCGCGCTTCCGGAAGGCCGATCCGCCCGCCCTTTGCGATATAACGAAAATCGCACGCCAGCGCGAGTTCGCAACCGCCGCCCATCGCCGTCCCGTTGATCGCGGCGATCACCGGGTGCGGCAGCGATTGCAGCTTCAAGAGCAACTTGTGCATGCCATGCAGCTCGGTCCCGCCGGGGCCGGTGCTCGCTCCTGATCCGCGCATACGGTCAGAAAGTGTCGAGAGTTCGCCTACGTCATAGTGGGTGACGAAGATCTTGTCCACGCCCCCCGTGAGGATCAGCGCGCGAACTTCGGAGTTGTGCCGCACTTCGTCTGCGAGCGCTGTCAGCTCCGCGACCATGGGCGCATTCAGCAGGTTGCGCGGCGGGTTCGTCAGCTCGACGATTAGGGCGGTACCTTTGTGACGTGTCTTGAGAAAGCCGTACTCGGTCATGCTCGCCCCGAAGGTTAAGACGCTCCCGCCTTCGCAAAGCTCCCGGCCAGCTCCGCGGTTCGGTCGAGGTGCGCTATCGCTTCATCCTCCGGAACCGGTGGCAGCCAGAACGTGCAGCGCTCCACACCGATGTCGGCGTAGTGCGCGATTACTTCCTCGCGCGGCTGCGTACCGTAGACGGTGACCGGTATCCGCCCGCGGCCGGCCCGCTCCGCCATTTCATTGAGCCGCCGAATGCGATCGGCCAGCGGCGCCTGGCTTCTCGCCGCGATCGGCAACCAACCGTCGCCGTATTCAACGACTCGCTTAAACGTGCCCGGGCCATCGCCGCCGACGTAGATTGGAGGATGCGGCTTCTGGACGGGCTTCGGCCATGACCAGATCGGCTCGAAGTTGACGTACTTCCCGTGGTATTCGGCCTCGTCCTTCGTCCAGATCTGCTTCATCGCCATTATCCGCTCCCCCATCAGCGGGAACCTTATCCGCGGATCAGTACCGTGGTTCTCCATCTCTTCGCGGTTCCAGCCGCCGCCGACCCCGAAGATCACCCGACCGCCAGAGATAAAGTCGAGGCTCGCCACCTCTTTCGCTAGCGTGACAGGGTCGCGCTCAACCACGAGGCATATGCCGGTGCCGAGCAGCAGCTTTTCCGTCACCGCTGCCGCCGCTGCCAGAGCGACGAAAAGGTCGTGCGTGTGGTAGTACTCCTTCGGCAGCTCGGGCCCTCCCGGCCATGGACTCCGCCGGCTCGTTGGGATATGGGTGTGCTCGGGGAAGAAAAGTGAGTCGAATCCGCGCTCCTCGACCGCGCGTCCGAGCGTG
>VBJT01000276.1:2604-3854 GCA_005880075.1 Chloroflexota bacterium | reverse complement strand
GCTCTTGCCGATCTCATCGATGATCGCGCTTCCGATGACGGCAGCGTCGGCTATCTGCCCCACTGCCTGAAAGTGCTTAGGCTGAGATATACCAAATCCTACGGCGATTGGCAAGTGTGTATTGCTTCGCACTCGCTTTACGAACTCTACAAGTCCCGGAGATAGCTCATCGCGCGCTCCGGTGACGCCGGTGACGCTCACACAGTAGATGAAACCGGACGCCATCGACGCGACGAGCTTGATCCGCTGCTCGGTGCTTGTCGGCGCGAGGAGGTAGATCAGCCGAACGTTGTTCGCCAGGCACGCTTCGCGCACGGGCGCTGATTCCTCAGGCGGCAGATCTACGACGATTAGACCGTCGACGCCGGCAGAAGCGGCATCGCTCACAAATGCCTCGAGCCCGTAGGCGAGTATCGGGTTGTAGTAGCCCATCGGCACAAGCGGTGCCTCAACGCCCAACTGCCGAAGCTTCGCAGCCACATCCAGGCACAACTGAGGAGTCACACCCTGCAGAAGCGCACGATAGGACGAGTGCTGGATGGTCGGCCCCTCGGCCAGCGGATCTGAGAATGGTATGCCGAGCTCGATGATATCGGCGCCACCTTCAACCAGCGCGGGCACTAGCCGCAGGGTTGATTCAATATCTGGATAGCCCACAGTCAGGAAGGCGACGAACCCTGTCCGGCTTTCGGCCTTCATGCGGGCGAACGCTGATTCGATTCGGCCGGGCGGCCGGTCAGGCGCCGCGTCCGCGCTCATGAATACTCGGCGATGCCTGCGCCGAGGGCAAACAAGTTGAATAGGAAGTGAGCGAGCAGACTGGTCAAGATTGAGCCCGAATAGGCATAGCCGAGGGCGAATAGAGCACCGATAGCGGCCACAGGTGGGAGAAGGTAGATCGTCCCCGGGTTGCCGATGTGCGCAAGCGCGAATAACGCCCCGCTCGCAACTGCTGCCCACGCAGTCCCCCAGCGGCCGCGCAGACCGCCAAACACGAAGCCACGGAAGAAGACCTCCTCGGCAAACGGCGCGAAGAAAAGCGAAAGCATCGCAAGCACGATCAGCGGCCCGGCGCTCTGATATGTCTCCTTAATCTCGGTGTCCGGCTCGATCCCGACGGCAGCGAGGGCCCCGAAGTAGGCATAGCTCACAATCAGTCCTGCGATCAGGAGACCGAACACCAACCCGCCTGTCGTCCAGAACCCGCCTCGCGGTGGCCAGCGGAGTCCGAGAGCGGACCACGACAGTCG
>VBJT01000276.1:0-2598 GCA_005880075.1 Chloroflexota bacterium | reverse complement strand
TCGAGGAACACGCTGGCAGCGAGCGCCACCGTCAGAGCCAGAGAATCCTTCTCTATGTCCTCATTTCCCGCAATAACGAGCGCTATGATGCTGGCCGGAATCGACGTCCCGATCAGCACAGCAACCACGATTCCGATCGCTTTAAGAATGTCGGCCGGCGTCCAGGGCATCCAGTCCGTCGGCGCCCTCGCGACGTCCAATGCGGCACCGCAGTTCTGACAGAAGGGAGCCCCGGCAAGGACCTGCGCGCCGCAACGCTGGCAAACGAGTGCTGATACGGCCATGAGATCAGTGTAAGGCGGAGAGGCCTGAAGCAGAAAGAATGTTTGGGGTGGACGACGGGATTTGAACCCGTGATCTCCAGGGCCACAACCTGGCGCGTTAACCGCTACGCTACGCCCACCACCTCGCGCTCCCCGCCGTAGGCGGGGAAAAACAGCCCCGTCTCCGGGGCCAATCGGAAGCGTAGCACGAGACCCCAAGGCGGTCAATAAGTTGAACGGCGGTTGGCTACGTCAGTTGGCCAATCAGAAGCGTGGCGAGGCCGAGCAGGAACAGAAAACCAAGCATGTCTGTGAAGGTGGTGAGGAAGACGCCGGAGGCGATCGCCGGGTCCAGCCGAAACGCCTTCATGCCGAGCGGTATGACGGTTCCCAGCAGGCCCGCGACCAGCATGTTGAGAAGCATCGCTGTCCCAACCACGAACCCCCATCCCCATTCCCCCTTCCAGAGGAACGCGGCGATGCCGACGATCAGACCGAAGAGGACCCCGCGTATCACACCGAGCATAATCTCCTTGTTCAGGATGCGGTTCGCGTCCCGCGGCTCGATTTCGCCGAGAGCAAGGCTGCGCACGACGATCGTAATCGTCTGAATGCCCGCGTTGCCGCCCTGACCGGCGATGATCGGCATGAAGACAGGAAGGCGGTGGCGAGATTGATCATCAGCCAGGGAATTCGCCGCTGGGCCGACACCCGGACCGGCGCGAAGATGCTCTCGTCGCCGGGGAGGCCAGCCATTCGGTACATGTCTTCGGTCGCCTCTTCGGCGATCACGTCGATGATGTCGTCGGCGGTGATGATGCCGCTGAGCACGCCGGACTCATCGACGACGGGTAGTGCGCGCAGGCGGTAATGCTGAAGAAGGTTCGCTGCTTCCTCCTGGTCAGTGTCGGGCAGCACGGAGACCACATCCCGCGTCATCACGTCTTCCATCTTGATATCGCGGTCGGCGACGATGAGTTGACGCAGATTTACGATCCCTTCGAGGCGGTTTCGCGCGTCGAGGACGTACAGGTAATAGGCCTCTTCGGCGAGTGGCTTGCGCGCCCGCAGTAAGGTCATCGCCTCCCCGACGGTCATGTCTTTATGGAGCGCCACAAACCCGCGCGTCATCAAGCCGCCGGCGCTCTCGTCCGGGTGGATGAGCAGCGGTGTTACATCAGATGCTGTTTGCATTTGGGCCAGCGCTCGGGCGGCCTCCGCTGGCGGAAGCATCCGCAGCACGTCAGCAGCTATGTCGTTCTTGGTGATGTCAAGCACTCTAGGAAGCTCCACGCGGGGCAGTCGCTGAGCGATCTCCTCGAGAGTCTCTTCGTCGAGGTGCTCCAGCAGTTCCGCCCGCGCCTCTGTGGAGAGTAGTGCGAGCATCGTCTCGCGCTCGGCGTCGTCGAGGCGGTCATAAAGGTCTGCCTGGTCCGCAGGATGCATGTCGGCGAGAAGCTCGGCGGCGGCCTCGACGTTGTCGCCGGTGAGGAGCTCTTCAATGCGAGCAGCCGGGTCGGCGTCTTCGGGTTCGATCCTTGTTACCATGGTTTTCTCGTGTTCGAGCCTCGATTAGAGCATAGAGGCGCGCGTTTCGAAGCGAAACCCGACCGCCCCTGGGGTGATGCTATACTCGAAACGAAGAGCCCCTGTAGCTCAATTGGACAGAGCGCCTGACTTCGGATCAGGAGGTTGCGGGTTCGAGTCCTGCCGGGGGCGCCAGACGGTGACTGATGAACAGCGGTTAGTCAGGGAGGTGGCGGAATGGCAACGGCAACCGGCACGGCAGCCGAGCTCATCCCCGAAGTTCCCACGCTAGACCGCTTGCGCTTCGCTGCGGCGGACTGCAAGGCGTGCGATCTGTGGGCGCGCGCCACTCAAACAGTATTCGGCGAGGGCCAGGAGACCGCGAGCGTAATGCTTATCGGCGAGCAGCCGGGCGACGCTGAGGACGTTGAAGGGAAGCCGTTCGTCGGACCGGCGGGGAAGGTCCTTGACCGCGCCCTTCAAGAAGCGGGGATCGACCGCAGGCAAGCGTACGTGACTAATGCGGTCAAACATTTCAACTGGAGCGAGACGCGGGGCAAGAAGCGCATTCACAAGAAGCCGAATGCTCGTCAGATGGCAGCATGCAAGCCCTGGCTTGAGGCCGAAATCCAGCTTCTGCGGCCGACGGTGATAGTCGTGTTGGGAGCCACAGCTGCGCAGCAACTTTTCGGACCGGGCTTTTCCGTCATGAAAAACCGCGGGCAACTCATCCAAAGCTCGCTTGCGCCCAGTGTGATAGCGACCGTGCACCCGTCGTCGATTTTGCGAGCCCCCGATGACGAATCGC
>VBJT01000088.1:7162-7828 GCA_005880075.1 Chloroflexota bacterium | reverse complement strand
CTGCGCATGCCTGCTTACCTGTGGCAACTGGGGACGCTGAGGGCGATGCAGGCGATGTTCGCCGGTCGTCTTCAAGAAGGGGAATCACTGGCGATGCAGGCTTACGAGGTGGGCCGCAGAGCCGAACCAGACAACTCTCTTACCATGTATTCAGTGCAAATGTTCTCGATTAGGCGAGAGCAGGCGCGGCTCGAAGAGATGCTCGGCGCGACCCAGGCGTTTGTAGCTCAGTACCCCTTGATCCCGGCCTGGCGGACCGCACTGGCGATGCACTATGCCGAGATCGGCCGGTTGGACGACGCCGAGCGCCACTTCGAAGCGGCTTTGGAGATGAACACCCGGATGGGCGCAGTGCGCTTTGCGGCGTGGACACAATGTCAGTACGCCGATATGTTGCTCACCCGCGATTCCGCCGGCGGCCGCCGAAAGGCGCTTGACCTGTTAACGAAAGCGATTGATACCGCGCAGCCACTTGGTATGAAGCGACTAGTGGACGTCTGCCTGGCACTGAAGCTCAAGGCCCAGGGCGTCGACCTTTCGAGCTCTGCCAACTCCATCGATGCGGTGGCTTCGCTCGTCTACAGTGAGAAGCCCGATTTGAAGAAGCACGCCGCGCCCGACGGCACTGTCACCATCATGTTCAGCGACATCGAGGGTTCGACCGAG
>VBJT01000088.1:0-6865 GCA_005880075.1 Chloroflexota bacterium | reverse complement strand
GGATCGGATGTTTCGTGGGGTGAGAAGCGGACGGCGGAACTAAAGGGGTTGTCTGGCGAGCATGAGATCTGGCCTGTGGACTGGGGGCTGAGAGGCATGCGCTAACGACGCCCAATTGGGATTGTGCGTCCGTCGCAGCCCGTATAGCCGATTCGTCCTTCTTGACTACTGGGCAATTTATGAGAGCTTGCCAGTCCTCTAGCCTACGGCTTGATGCCGTTAACATCACCATCAGCGATAGATCTCGACCTCATTGCCAACGAGCTAGGGAAGGTGTAGTGAACGAGCGACCGCTACAATGACGGCTACGAGCGCTATGAAGAGCATGAGCTTGATGGATCGACGGTGATGCCGAGGGCCAGCGTGCATTCTTCGCTGTTTCAATCTCCGTCCGCGGCGGTCCATGGCTCCGTTGGAATTATGAAAGGTACGCGGCACAACATTCGTTGCACGAGCCCCGGCGAGGGTACCGATATTCGTTCCCAGCGGCCCAAGTCTTGATCAGGCAGCCAGAGTCAGGGTCACCGCGTTGGGCCCGTCGAATAAGGCGAGGGCAAGGTCTCAGTTAAGCAGAAGCTTCGCCCGGCAGCTGACCGAGCGTTGCGACGACGCCTACAGCGACTCCCAAAACCGCAACCCAGAGAACCGAAATCGTATCTGGAGCGGGGAGACGGGAACCGAACCCATGACCCTCTGGTTGGGAAGCAAATACTCGGTTTCTTCGCATAAGCGAGGTTCGACGAAGGAGCCGCCCACCAGGATGATCCTGGATGTGCCACGTCAGGTCACTACCGCCGGCGAGATAGCAAACGGGTGATCAGTCCCCGTTCTTCATCATCTCCGCTTTGGCTGGGCCTGAGATAAGCCCTGGCGGGCTGAGAAATGCTGCTGCGACCCTGGTCATAAGCCCGGTAAATCCGGGCCCCTTCATTAGTGGCCGGGTGCTGCGAGGGGAAGGTTGCCGAACGGCCGACTTGCGATCCGTTGGGCGAGGAACCTAGGTTGTTAAGTTGACAGGAGATAGTACATATGTGCTATTATCCCAAAAACCGGACCAAGACAGCCCATTTCGTGTCGTCTCGGCCGGCTGACCCATGGAGTCGCCCTATCTCAGCTACTTCAGTCTTAAGGAAGAGCCATTTAGCACGGTGCCATCACCACGATACCTCTTCTTGACGCCAGTCCACGCGACGGCGCTAAGCAAGACAGAATTCGTAGTCCAGACGAAGAAGGGCGTCGCGGCCGTGTTCGGTGATACCGGCACTGGCAAATCCAGCCTCGCTCGCCTTCTTCATCAGAAGTTTCTTGATCACGGACTGCACTCGGCACTCGTAACGAACCCCAATTACCCGGGACCCTACAGCCTTCTGCGCACGATCGCGCTCGAGCTGGGCGTGCCACGGGTCGCGCGCTCGTACGCGGACATGCTTCTCGTCTTCAAGAGCTTCCTTCTGACTGAGGCCGTCAAAAACAAGAAGACAATCGTGCTCATGATCGACGAGGCGCAGACGCTTCGGCTACCTCTGATCGAGACTCTCAGGCAGCTCGTCAACTTCGAGACCAACGACGAAAAGCTCCTCCAAATCGTGCTCTTTGCTCAGGAAGACCTCCGCTCCAAGCTCGCTCACCCGCGTGGCCGGAACTTCCGCAGTAGGATCGTCATGGCCTCTACACTTGATCGGCTGGGGCCCGGCGACCTCGCACAAATGGTCGATTTTCGCTGGCGGGTGGCAAGTGGCGGACAGGAGCACCCCTTTGACACCGAGGCAATTGAGGCTCTCTACGACTACTCGGGCGGCACTCCCCGCGAGGCTGCTATCCTTGCGGACGCCTCCCTCCTGCTCGCCTTCCTTGAGAAGGAGAAGAGAATTACGGCGGCAACCGTAAAGCGTGCCGCCCATGAACGCGAAGTCAATCTCGAGGGGCAGAAGGAGGCAGCGTGAAGAGGGACCCTTTCGCCGGCCTCTCCGGACTTGACCAACAGCTGTTCAAACAATCGACAACGAAACAACAAAACAACCGAACAACGTTGCCACGAACCAACGAATCAACGACTGATCGATCAAACGAACGAACGTTGTCTCGAGCCAACGCTCCATCGGATCAACGATCCATCGAGCCAACGAGTCAACGAGTCAACGATCAAACGAAGTAACGAGGCCCCGGGCGGCCCCACTGAGAGGCCAAGAGTTTAACCGGGTGAGTGAGCGTCATTCGCACGACATCTTCCACGACCAGGTTCGCTGGTTAAATCGTGCCAAGCTGGAGATAGTTGAGCGTTACGGTCGACGCGTGACCGTCAATGGCCTAGTCCAACTGGCGTTGGATGTCCTGCGCGAAGACTACGAGCTGAATAAGGTGCGCTCGAATATCGTCCGAGTGTTGGTCAGGGTGAAGCAGTCAACGTGCCGTCCACGGACGGTGAAGGGTCTAGCGCCTGAAAATATGCAGAACGTCGGCTCAATTCTTAGTCAACGGCTAGAGAAAATCATCGTCGAGAACGAGATGCTCCGCGCTGGATTTGCGGCTTTGCCTTACGTCGTTCTTCGCGACATTCGACTGACGGTTGGAGCACGGCTGGCATACGCAGTGCTCCTCATGTACGCCTGGCAGGAGGGAAGCTGTTTCCCAGGTCAAAAGCGTATGGCGCTGGACATGGGTGTCGGACAGCGATCGCTGCGGCGTTTTCTGGCGGAGCTCAGGGATCGCGCGTACATTTCGTGGCGAAAGACGATGCCAGGGGGAACCAACATGTACACACTGCACGATGTCAAGTCGAAGTTAACCGCCAAAGCTAAGAGGTCACCGGTGGCCCCTCAATGAGGCCACAGATGTCCGCTTGATGGGGTCAGCCCTGTCCCCTCCTTAATAGACTCGAAGAATAGACCCAGAAAAATAGACTCAGTTCTTAGCTGCTGGTCAATAAAATTTTCAGGAAGAAGCGTAGTCAGCCAATAAGCGCACGCGAGGATGCGTGATCCTTGCGTCACGGTAGAATAGCGAGTCTGCCGTCCAGACGTCACAATCAAATAGCTCCCCAACAGCCAAGTAGAAGGCGTCATACAGGTACTTCCAGCCGAACTCGAGTGAAAGCGCCAGAGCGCTCCGAGAAAGATCTTTTGAGTACACGAGATCGATCGGGACATCGGAGAGAGCAGAGATACGCTCTTGGGCCTCCTCAAGGATCACGTCGCCGGTGCGAACTCGCTTATAGAGGGCGTTACTTATTTCTACGGGAAGATGAGGCGGTCCAACTATGGATCCGCCAGTACGAAGAACGTTTCCGAGAAACGCCAGAGCCAGTTCACTCTGGTCTTCAAGGATGAGCCATTTGACAGCTACGCTGGCGTCGAAGCAGACGCGGCCGTTCATAAAGCTGCTGAACGCTCATCTCGACCTTCACGGATCAGGGAAACCGACGAGCGGAATCGCTTGCCTTTGCGCCGGGCAAGTATTCGCTCTTGGCCTTCCCTTAGAGAGCCAATTAGGTTCTCGACGTCGACGGGGCGCCGACCGAGATGGGTGATCTGGAGATCTTGCTCCTTCACTTCTTTCATGGTTTGGTCGCGTGCAGGGCGAATAACCGCGGCTAGGTCCTCCCTTCTGATTCGGATACTGCGCTTGCCGATTCGGTGAGCAGGCAGCTGGCCGGAGTCGATCCAGCGCCATACAGTGGGTACGCTAACGCGCAGAAGACGGGCGGCTTCTGAGATTGTGGCATACTCTGTTTCATTTGTTATCATGAATGTGCATACATTATAGCACCGCGGCTCAAGCGTTGACTTCTTGCGAATGAATGTTCTATATTGTTGCGGCCGTTGTCCCGGATTGCGTTCCGGGGCCTGACCACCGCGGTTCCTGGCCGAAGTTCAACTAGGCTTCGATCCGTTGAGTGCAACAGTTATACAACTAATAGGTATGCCCAGTGTCGCTTCCAATTTTGATCCGCCATTTGCCGCAGGCCCCAAGAGGACGTGGGGCCTGGAATTCCAAGTACCCGCGTTATGCGAGGATGGCGGCGCGGCGGCCGAGAAGTGGCTGTTGGCTTTATGGCAATCTGCGCGCAAACCCACGTGGCGCTTCTGGCGCCACCGCGCCGCCATCGCGCTCGAGCTTTGGGCTGACCAGGATCGCGTAAGCCATCGACTGAGATTCACCCGATCCTTTCTTGCGGAGATAAGCCTTTCCCTTCTGCCAACTCTTTTTCCCGGTTCCGAGATCAACGTAATGAGTGATGGATTCATGACAGATCGTGTCTCGTCACGGAGCATGGCCACCGCCGCCTTCCGCTTCAGGAGCCCCGGCTGGGTTGGGCTGCCAAGGGACGAGGGGCCCGAAGGAGTGAACGGAGTCATCGGTTCAATGCACGACCTTCGCCCGGCTGAACACGCAATCATTCAGTTGTTGCTTGAGCCGACATGGATGACCACTGAGGATGGCCGGCAACCTGCTTTCTGGTTCGCCGGGAGAATTTCGGCTGCATCAACGCACTATGCAGGGGCCGCCAGGCTGGTTCGAGTGTTGACCTCGGCCTACGGTCAGTTTGCTGGATTCAATGGCCTTACATTCTCAAGGACCCGCGCGATAGCGACTGCAGATGTCGAATCGATAAATGATCTTTCTTGGCCGCATCGGCTAATTCCACCTGAACCACCCGCAACGGCGGCCGAGATCGCGACTCTATACCATCCGCCAGCTGCTGCCGATCCTTTCGAACGCTTGCTTTCGGTCCGATATCGTCGCGCACCTTCGATTGGCGCAACGAAAGGAGTTTTGATCGGGGAGGGTCGCGATGGAAATGGTCGTCCGGCGTCCGTTCGGGCGCGAGCGGCCGACTTGACGCGTCACGCTTTCGTCCTCGGTCCCAGCGGCTCCGGCAAGAGCACGTTTCTTTGCCATCTCGCGCTTGAACTGGCGCGGGAAGGGCATGGTGTGACAGTAATCGACCCGCACGGAAGCCTCGTGCGCTCGATCGCTCGAGCCTTCCCCCAGCACCGGGAAGGTGACGCATCGTTGCTTCGTTTCGCTGACCGCGACTACCCGATCTCCCTCAACCCTTTGCGCGCCCAACCGAGCCAGGAGGCGCTCGCGGCGGATGAATTAGTTGAAATTGTACAGCGGGTCTATGGACGCGAGTACTGGGGACCACTTCTGGATCTCACCTTAAGACATGCCGCTATCGCCTCAATCGAATTGGGAGGGTCGCTGATCGAGAGCGCCCGACTTCTCGATGATCCATGGTTTCGCGCCCGTGCACTTGAGCGTCTGGAGAACGTCGAGACGACGCGCTTCCTGCGGCAGTTGGGCGACGGCGGGGTCTACGACCGGCGATCGCTGCCGGCAGTACATCGGCTGCAACGACTACTCGCTACTCCGTGGCTCCGGAACATGCTCGGCCAGCCATCCCCGGGTATCGACTTCGGCGCGGTTTTCGATCGTCGCCAAATCCTACTGCTCGACCTGTCGGCGCTGGGTACGTCCAACGCTCGACTGATCGGATCGCTGATTCTGCTGATGATCCGCCAGGCTACTCTGTCGCGTCCCCCCAACTCGTTTGACACGCGCGGCGACCACTTCGTCCTCGTGGACGAGGCGTCCTGGTTCATTTCACGCACCGTCGCCGAGCTCTTCGATCAGGCCCGCAAGTTTGGCATCGGTCTAGTCCTGGCCACCCAGCGCCTCGGTCAGCTTACGCCCGAAGATGCCCGAGAGGCCGTTATCGCCAACTCGGGTACGCTTGTGGTCTTTAGGACAAGCGATCGCGAGGAGGCCACCTTCTTCAGTCGTCACTTTGCCAGCGGTCGCCTCAGTCCTGCGGACCTCCAACGCCTACCGCGCTACGAAGCTTACGTTCAACTGACCCACGAGGGAGATCGTCATGAGCCGGCATGGGTGCGTACGCCGGTGCCTCCACCCCATCGCAGCGACGCTGATGACGTCGAGTCAAGGCTGATGGAGGCAGGTCGAACTCGCTACGCAAGACCCCGGGCAGCAGTCGAACATGAGCTCGGCGAGCGTGAACGTGCCTTGGTCCAGGATGAAGAGCCCGAAGTCCGCAACATCGAGGGAGTCGCTGCGGTTCCTGCCTACGCCGCGAGACCGACTCATCCTTGAGGCCGTCCGCGTACATGGCCGCCTGACTGCGGACCAGATCCGTCGCCTTATCTTCCGCAAAAAGGACGGCTCCCTTGTCTCCACCCAGGCGGTTAACTTTCGTCTCCGAAAGCTAGTTGACAAACTGTATCTGAATCCCGTCGTAGTCGATAGCGGCGTCGGCACCGGACCCTACGCTTATGGTCTGGGCTGGCGAGGCGCGGCTCTCTTCGCGACGGCCGGGCCACGCCGCCGCCGCGAGGGAGTCGGTTCTGTTTGGCACAGTCTGGAGGTCGCCGAGTTTCGCATCAGTCTGCAACAGGCGCTCGAAACCAAGGATGGCTCGCTCGTGGAGTGGGTTGGTGAGCCGATGCTTCGATCTATCCTCGTTGGACGCACTGGCTGGCCGATCCCTGACGCGCTCATTCATTGGCGCCTTCCTGGCAGGGAAGGAGCATTTCTTCTCGAGTGGGACCGGGGCTCGGAAGCGTTGGCGACGGTTGTCCTTAAGCTTCGTCGCTACGCGAACTACTGGCGGCAGCGAGGGCACAAGGAGCTGGTTCCGGGACTCGGATTGCGGACCCGGCTGGCGATAGTGCTGGGATCTACCGAGCGTCGTGACCGCCTTATCCGATGGTTGCTAGAGCATTCCGGCGCTTCCCTGAACACCACGATCATGATCGGCTACACCGAGTCGGTACAAGCTAATCCGCTCGGCGCCACCTGGTGGCGTTCAGACATCAAGAATGTGGGCGCCCTGACCGACTAGCCT
>VBJT01000087.1 GCA_005880075.1 Chloroflexota bacterium | reverse complement strand
ACCGGCATAGAGAGGGTGGCGCGAGGGGAAGGGAAGTTCGGCCGAGAACGCGGCGTGCACCCGAGCCCCGATGGTCTCTGCGAGCTGGATAAGCTCCGCCTGCCCGCCGCTTTCCGCGACGCCGTCGCCGCAGATGATGACGGGCGAGCGCGCGTCGAGGAGGAGCTTAGCGATTTGGTCGACGGCGGCCGGATCGGGATGACCGCGCGTATCGATCGTCGTCGAAGGCGAAATCTCAATGTCTGCCTCTTCGTCCATTACGTTCGCGGGCACGGAGACGAACACCGGGCCTCTCGGCGGCTCCATCGCCAGCTTGAAGGCGCGCCGAAGGAGGACGGGCACCTCGTGGGCGTCCTGCGCCTCGACCGCCCACTTGGTGAGCGGCTGGGCGAGGCGAACCACATCGCCGGCGAGGATCGGTTCCTGCGAACCGCCCTTCTGTGGGTGCTGCCCAGCGTACACCACGAGCGGCGTATGGGTGCGATACGAGTTGTAAAGCATACCCATCGCGTTGCCGAGGCCAGGCGTAATGTGCAACTGAAGGAACGCCGGGTGGCCGCTGGCTCTCGCGTAGCCATCCGCGATGCCGGTCGCGGCGCCTTCGTGAAGGGCCAGGATGTACTCGAGCTGGGGGTAGTCTTGAAGTGCGTCCATAAACGCCTGCTCGGTCGTTCCCGGGTTCCCGAAAATGTAGCGCGTGCCCTCGGCGAGAAGTTGCTCGAGCATCGCGTAGCGAGCGGCGAGTCTGGGCATGGCGAAAGAATAGCATAGGAACGAGCGCGAGCCGGTGTTTAGCCAAGATGATCGCCGGGTCGCTGAGCGGAGCAATCCCGCGGCCGGGGCTAGGCCGTTCCTTCGAGGACGGGATCGGTCGTCGGCGCGATGCTGCCGCCGGCAGGTTCGACGGTAACGGCGAGAAATTCGATATCCTTGAGTTCCGCTCGCACCACCGCCAGCGCCTCGCCGTTCGGCGCGGTGCCGATGAGGCCGAGGCTGGAAGGCTGCCCAGACGTGATCGACCAAAGTTGATACGTGTGGGCGGTGTCTAGCGGCTTCAGCCCAGCGGCGTCAACGACGATTATGCCGTCCTCCAGCTCGTACACTGCCGCGGCTGCATTGTCTTCTCCCGAGAGGGAGACAGTGGCGCGGCCCGGACGGTTAGAATCGCCGCTGTCCAGGTTGGTGAGCACGACGGCGATGAGGGCGACGGCTAGCGCTCCAGCCAGTGCATAGGGAATAGCGCGCTGTGACGTCAGTTGCTTCATTCGGTTGAGAAGACCAACACGTTTTGGTGCCTCAGTGGGCGGAGCTGAGTCAGCGCGAACCGCGTCCATCAGACGCGACTTGAGAGCAGCCGAGGGTTGAGCCTCCGGCGCGGCGAAGGCCAACGCGCCGGCAACGGCGCGCAGCTCGGTGGCCTCCGGGTGCTTCGAGCATCCGGCGAGGTGTGCGGAGACGTCGGCCCATAGGTCGCCCGGGAGCGCATCCAGGGCGTAGGCGCCCAGCAGCTCTTCAACTTCGTCGCAGTTCATGCCCAGATCCAGATCTCAATGCCGCCCTCATCTTTTCCAGGCCGAGCCGCAGCCTGCTCTTGACGGTCCCCAGCGGTAGCCCCAGTGCGCCGGCTATCTCGAGGTGGGTCAGGCCTTCGTAGTAGGCCATCTCGATGGGGCGGCGCTGCTCTTCGGGGAGCTTCGCTAGGGCTTCCCGTACCTCGCCGCCCGCTATCGACTGCAGCACTCGGTCAGAGAAGTCGGCGCCTACCTTCTCGACCTCCGCGAAGTCGACCGGGACCTGCCGGGCCTGCTGCCCTCGCTTGACCCGCAGGGCATCGATCGCCTTGTGGTGGACGAGGGTCATCACGAACGAGTTGAGCCTTCCGCGGGCGGCGTCGATACGGTCGGCCTGCCGCCAGACGGTAAGCAACGCTTCCTGGACGACGTCCTCCGCGGAGGGGCCGTCGCCGAGAATGCGATAGGCAAGACCGAAGGCTTGGCGCCCCAGCCGATCGTAAAGAACCTCCATGGCCAGCGGGTCCCGGCGGCGCAGACCGTCCGCCAGGCCCCCGTCCTCTCTATAGATATTTCGCTGCGAAGGCTCCGGCAGATCAGGGGACATAATCCGCTTGCGTCGCGCGTTGGCCGGCGGTTGGTCGAGGAAGCGCGCGCTTGACGCGGCCATCGAGCGGCCGGCCGACGATTTCTTCGGCGAGCCAGGCGGCCTCGAGGAGCGCTTCCAGCCGCACACCCGTCGCGACGCCCATCGCGTGGAGCATGGCAACAAGGTCCTCGGTGGCGACGTTCCCCGAGGCGCCGGGCGCGTAGGGGCAGCCGCCAAGGCCGCCGACCGACCCGTCGAACTGGCTGGCGCCTGCTCCCATGGCGGCGATTACGTTGGCCAGTGCCATGCCGCGTGTATCGTGGAAGTGCAGGCGCAGGGGCGTATCGGGGAGCCGCTCGAACAACCGGCCGACGATTTCGGAGACCTGGCGGGGGTTCGCGATGCCGATGGTGTCGCCGAGGGCGATAGCTTCTGCACCGGTGTCGCGGAGGCGCTCGGCGATCTCCATCACGCGGGCGGCTTCCACTGGACCCTCGTATGGGCAGCCGAAGGCGGTCGATATGTAGCCGCTCCAGGGTATCCCAGCTTCGCGGGATAACGAGGCGATGCCTCGGATCCCCTCGAGCGATTCGGCGATGGTGCGGTTGACGTTGGCGCGGTTGTGCGACTCGCTGGCAGAGACGACTACTGCGATCTCGTCCACTCGGGCTTCGATGGCGTCGCGGGCGCCTACTTCGTTCGGGACGAGGCCGATGTAGGTGACGCCAGGGCACCGCCGAATACCTGCCATGACTTCGGCCGCGTTGGCCATCTGCGGTATCGCTCTGGGACTAACGAATGATGTCGTCTCGATGCGGGTCAGGCCGGTCTCCGATAGCGCATTGATGAGGGCGACCTTCTGGTCGAGCGGGATTGCCCTGCTTTCGTTCTGGAGGCCGTCGCGCGGACCTACGTCGGTGATGGTAACTCGGTCCGGTGTCTTCATTTCGCTGCGTCTTGCTCCAGCTCGATTAGCACCGCGCCCTCGGCGACGCGGCCGCCTTCCGCGCAGTTGACATTCTTCACGGTACCGTCGTAGGGCGCGTCGATATTGTGCTCCATCTTCATCGCCTCGAGCACGATGAGCGTCTGGTGGGCGCGCACCTTCTCGCCTGCTCGGACGAGGACCTTGAGGACGAGGCCCGGCATCGGTGCGGTCAAGCCACGCTGGCGGCGGGATTCCGCGTGAGCGGCATGCCTCTCGCCCGCCACCCATTCGAAGGTGTACGTCTTGCCCGATGTGGTGACGACCACGCCCGATGCAGTCCGCGACGCCTCCGCCGGCCAGGCGCGGGCGTCCGCCTCCGTGATGACGCGATTCGGCGGAACGCGAGAGAACCGCACCTGTTTCTCGCGGCCCTGCACGCTCAGGCGCCATTCATCCGTACTGCCGGCGACGCGTTGCCCCTCGACGACCTGCGCATTGCCTCCCGAGCGCAAGGCGAGCACCGTCCGGCCGCCGGCGCGGTGCGGGCCGGCCATGAGCCACGGGTCCGGCAAGGCGGTGTCGTCGATGCCGAGGGCGAGCGCGCCAAAAGCGGAAATGAGCGCCTCATCCGTCGCCGCGAGCGCGAGTGCCTCGGGGCTGAGGTGGAGATCGAGGAACTCCGTCGTCGCTTCGCCCCTGTGGAATTCGGGATGGGCGATTATTGCGCGGAGGAGCGGCAGGTTGGTGTGCACGCCTTCGACGCGGTAGGCGGCGAGCACTCGGTCCATGCGGCGGAGCGCCTCTTGCCGGTCGCTCCCCCAGGTCAGGAGTTTGCCGAGCAGCGGGTCGTAGTAGGTGCTGATCTCGTCGCCCGCGTAGGTGCCAATGTCGTTACGGATACCTTCGCCAGAAGGCGTTTCGAAAGCTGTAATGCGTCCCGGGCTCGGAAGGTAGCCTTTTAGCGGGTCTTCGGCGTACACGCGACACTCGATGGCGTGCCCCCTGAACCTCACCTCGCCCTGCCCGAACGGAAGCGCTTCGCCGGAAGCGATCGCGAGCTGGAGGGCAACGATGTCGAGCCCGGTGACGAGCTCGGTGACGCCGTGCTCTACCTGGAGGCGCGTGTTCATCTCGAGGAAATAGAAGTCATCGCCAGGCTCGAGGAGGAACTCGACCGTGCCGGCGCTTTCATACGAGACGGCCTTCGCGAGGCGGATGGCCGCTTCACCGAGGCGGGCTCGCAGGTCATCATCGACGGCCGGCGAGGGCGTCTCTTCGACGACTTTCTGGTGGCGCCGCTGGACGGAGCAGTCGCGTTCGCCGAGGTGGACGGTGTTGCCGAGGGAGTCGGCAAGTATCTGAACCTCGATGTGGCGGGCGTCCCGTACGGCGCGCTCGAGGAGGAGGCGGCCGTCGCCGAAGGCCCGCTCGGCCTCACGCCGGCCGCCTTCGACGGCGTTTTCGAGATCTTCGGGCGCTTCAACAAGGCGCATGCCACGGCCGCCGCCGCCCAGCGCTGCCTTGACCATCAGCGGGTAGCCGAGTTTGTCCGCCTCAGCCTGGAGGACTCCGATGTGCTGACCGTCGCCGTGGTATCCGGGAATCGTCGGCACTTCGAGGGAAGCGGCGAGCTCTCGGGCAGCCGATTTATCGCCCATGATGCGCATGGCTTGGGGCGGCGGGCCAATGAACACGATGCCGGCCTCGGCGCAGGCTTCCGCGAGAGCCGGGTTCTCGGAGAGCAGCCCGTAGCCGGGATGCAGCGCCTCGGCGTCACTATCTACCGCGGCCTGAACGATGGAGTCTATACGCAGGTAGCTTTCACCGGGCGGCGAGGCTCCGATGTAGACGGCGCTGTCCGCCTCGAGGACGTGCAGCGCACGCCGGTCAGCGTCGGAGTAGACAGCGACGGTCTCGATACCGAGATCGCGGCAGGTGCGCATGATGCGGACGGCGATCTCGCCGCGGTTGGCGATCAGGACTCGCGAGAACATCAAGAGCCCTGACCCCGGGCTCCTCTCCCGTGCGCGGTAGAGGGGAGAGTCCAGTTGGGCTTGCGCTTCTCGAGGAACGCAGCCACTCCCTCCCGGCCTTCGTCGCCTGCCCGCGCGGAAGCGATAAGGGCGGCAGTGTACTCATCGATCATCGCGCGATCGGCATACGCGACGCGCCGGACGAGCTCCTTGCAGGCGCCGAGGGCATTTGACCCACCAGCAAGCAATTGATCGACGACCGCGCCTACTGCCACATCGAGTTGCTCCTGAGGAACGACCTGGTGGACGAGACCAATGGCGAGGGCACGCTGGGCGTCGAAGCGCTCGCCGGTGAGGAACAATGGCAGGGCCCGGCCAGGGCCGATCTTCTCGATGACGTGCGGCGCGACGGTGGCGGGAAGGAGGCCGAGGCGGACCTCGGTGAAGCCGAACATCGCGCTCTCCGCGGCGATAGCGATGTCCGAGGCCGCCACCAGCCCCGCACCGCCGCCGAAGGCGTTGCCGTGGACGCAGGCGACGACCGGCTTCGGGCATTCCGCGACGGCGCGCCAGAGCGCGGCTGCGGCCGCGGCGTCGCGGCGGTTCTCCTCTTCGCTGAAGTTCGCGGCACGGCGCATCCAGTCGAGGTCGGCGCCGGCGCTGAAGGACTTGCCCTCTCCGCCGAGGACGATAACGCGCACGCTCTTGTCATCGCCGAGCGAGCGGAACACATGATGCAGGGCCGCGATTAGATGTTCGTTGAAGGCGTTGTGGACGTCGGGGCGCGTCATGGTGACGGTCGCCACGGGACGGCCGGAGGTGCTGTGCAGCAGCCTAGTGGCCTGCGCATATTCCTTGGAAGCCATGACTACATCCGAAAGACGCCGAGTGTGGTGTCCGGGACCGGCGCGTTGAGCGCGGAGGCGACGGGGCTGTCGCGGGAGGTGATTAAGGCTTCGCTGCCCATTGCCTGATGGCTTCTTGCCATTCGTCCGCCCGCTTCCTCTGACTCTCTGGCCGCCCAAAGAACGCGAATTCCAGTTCCCTCTTGTCGGCCTTGATCCGAAGAATCCAATACTGGCCCAAAACCGCAATCAAGGGCCGTGTTTCGGCAACCTCAACGTCTTGAATCTGATAAAGATCAGCTTTCTTGATGGCAGTTAGCCAACCCCACTGAGTGAAAACGACTCGCTTGTTGGTTAGGTGAAGGGTTCCAGGCAAGGAACTCCCCAGCCATTGGATGCGGACCAACAAGGCAACGTTGGATAGCAGCAATCGTTCCTCGGCCATTAAAGGGACTCGGCGCGAATACCAGTGGCCAAGGTATCGGTGGTTGCCGACGGCAGCCATGCTTACATCCGAAATACGCCGAAAGTGGTGTCCGGGATCGGCGCGTTCAGCGCGGCGCTAAGGCCGAGCGCGAGGTACATGCGGGTGTCGATTGGGTCGATGATGCCGTCGTCCCAGAGGCGCGCCGTGCTGTAGTAGGCGCTGCCTTCGCGCTCGTACTTCTCGAGGGTCGGCGCCATGAACTCGGCCTGCTCCTCCTTCGTCATGTCGTGGCCTTCGGCGTGCAGGTTGTCGAGGCGGACCGTAAGGAGGACGTTCGCGGCCTGCTGGCCGCCCATCACGGAAGTCTGGGCGTTCGGCCAGAGCCAGAGGAAGCGCGGGGAGTAGGCGCGGCCGCACATCGCGTAGTTACCCGCGCCGAACGACCCGCCGATGATGACCGTGAACTTCGGCACCTGGGCACAGGCGACGGCGGTCACCATCTTCGCGCCGTGCTTGGCGATGCCTTCGTGCTCGTACTTCTTGCCTACCATGAAGCCGGTGATGTTCTGGAGGAAGACAAGCGGCACCT
>VBJT01000086.1:1312-10165 GCA_005880075.1 Chloroflexota bacterium | reverse complement strand
GGTTGCGTAATGTCAACGCGGCGGTCATGGCGTGGCGGAGGGGGTGGGATTCGAACCCACGAGGGCCTCGCGACCCCAACGGTTTTCAAGACCGCCGCATTCAACCGCTCTGCCACCCCTCCGTCTAATACCATTCTACGGCGTCTCTTCGCGGCTAACGCACGGTCAACACTTGAGGTCGTTCATGTTCTTCCGACGATTGCCTTTGCCTCTTCCCACATCGAGGCGTCGCCCCGCTCGCGCAACCAATACCACCACTCAACTCCCCAAAAGAGAACTGTGTGAAAACCAGCCTTTGAGGCAATCTCGGCATTTTGCCGTAGCCGGTCGGCGTTCATTGTCACGGCGGCTTCGGCCGGCGACAGCTCCGTCACGCCACGTGGCCCCCAGGGTTCGGCTTGGAGCTCAGCGACGATCACTTCTTTCGCTTTTGAGGAGAGCCTTTTCATCTTCGCCTCATATCGTGAAGGCGGCACATTGATGTCGACGTACCGCCGGCCGTTCCAAACCTTCGTGTAGAGGTTTACGCCGAGAATGTCGCTCCAGCGGCTCGACCGAGCCCAATCACCTTTGTCCGCGCTGTCGGTCAGCATGATGGGCCGGTCGTCGAGCCCGCGAACGAGCTCGATCTCGCGCCGCAGCAAGTCCTCGGGGATCGATGGGCCACCGAACGATAGGAAAGGCTCATTTTCGATCTGCCAGACGGAGATCTGAGCGGCGGCGAAATGGCGCACAGTGCCATCGACGAACGTCAAGACTCGCTGCTCGAAGTCCTGACTCTTCCATGAGGTCCAGGCCGGCACATGAAACTCCGGCCAGCGGGGCGCTTTCTGGCCCACGGTGAGTATGATGTCGAGGCCCGCTTTGTCCGCGTCCTCGACTTGCGAGTCCAGCGAATCGAAATCGCACGTGCCAGGCTTGGGTTCGACGCGGTCCCAGTAAACGCAAAGCCTGATCAGTTCAAGGCCGATTTCGTGGGTAATGCTCTGGTACGCTGACGCTGGATCAATGCCCAGGGAGCGGGTGTAGGGCTCACTGAACGTAGCGCCGAATCTCATATTTGGCTCTCGCGACGCCTCACTCAGGGAACCAGGACCGCCGCACCGCGCAGCTGCCCTTCACGCAGGCGAGCCAGAGCCTCGTTAGCCAGTGACAATCCGAGCGTCTGGACTGTCGTCCGCACGTTCGCCTTCGGGGCGAGCCCGAGAAACTCTTCCGCATCGCGCCGGGTGACGTTGGCGACCGAGCAGACGATGCGCTCGCCCCAGAGACGTTCGTACGGGAACGCGGGAACGTCGCTCATGTGGATGCCGCCGCAGACGACGGTGCCGCCCTTCCGGACCGCGCGGAGCGCAACCGGGACGAGCGCGCCGACCGGGGCGAAAATGATTGCGGCTTCGAGCTCCTCCGGCGACGCCTGGCTGGAACCCCCCACCCAGACGGCGCCCAGCTCTCGAGCAAAGGCTTGCCCCTCGTGGTCCCCGGGGCGAGTAAAAGCGTAGACTTCGCGTCCCTGGTAGCGGGCCACCTGCGTGATGATGTGCGCCGCCGCGCCAAAGCCGTATATCCCGAGCCGCTGGGCGTCCCCCGCCTTGACGAGGGAGCGGTAGCCGATAAGCCCGGCGCACATCAGGGGAGCGGCCTCGGCCGGTTCATATCCAACGGGCGCGGGGAAGCAATACTGCTCGCGGGCGACGGCGTATGCGGTGTAGCCGCCATCTACGGTGTAGCCGGTGAAGAGAGCGTTATCACAGAGATTCTCTTGATCAGCGCGGCAGTAGCTGCATTGCCCGCACGTCGAGGCCAGCCAGCCGACGCCGACGCGATCGCCCGGTTTAAAGCGGTCAGCCGCCTCGCCGGCCTGCTCCACCGCCCCGATGATCTCGTGACCGGGCACAAGCGGTAGCTTCGGGCCGGTCAACTCGCCGTCGAGGATATGCAGATCCGTTCGGCAGACGCCGCAGGCAAGGACGCGCAGGAGCACCTCGCCGGCGCCGGGAGACGGAACTGTGCGTTTCATCCTCTCCAGCGGGCGGCCGGGCCCCGTCAAGACCATCGCTTCGCTGGAATCGCTGCTAGACGGCTGCACCGGGCACGAGCCTCTCTGGTACAATCCTGCCTACCGAAGACGCCGGGAGGCAAGCCAAGTGGACATCAAGGGCGTTGCTCACCTCATCGACAAGAATCATCTGCGCACTGTCAAGATCGGCGGCGGCGACCTGGATGGCGTTTACCGCGGCAAGCGGGTGAGCGCGGAGCACTTCCTTTCGGCGGCGGAGGGTGAAGGCTTCCCACAATGCGACGTGATCTTCGGCTGGGACATCCAGGACGAAGTAATCGGATCGCTGCCCTTCTCGAACTGGGAGGCAGGTTTCGGCGACATCGTGATGAGGCCCGACATCAGTACGTTCGCAGCCGTCCCCTGGGAAGAAGGGTGCGCCAGCGTCATCTGCGATTTCTACACCGAGCACGGCGAGCCGCTCGCGCTGGCGCCGAGGCAGGTACTGCGACGCGTCGTTGAGGACGCCCGTGCAGGCGGCTACATCGCGAAGATGGCTGCGGAACTGGAGGTAAGGTTCTTTCGCGAGGATCAGGAAAGCCTCCGCGCGAAGGGTTATTCCGACCTTCGCCCGCTGAACCCCGGTCTCAACTGCTACAGCATCCACCACGCCTCGATCGATGAGCCGGTGATTGGCCGCGTCTGTCAGATGCTGAACGCTTATGGCCTGGAAGTTGAGGCGTACAATCGCGAGCACGGCGCGGGCATGTACGAGATCAATATCCACTATACAGATGCCCTGCGAGCCGCGGACCAGACGATGCTTTACAAGAGTGCGATGAAAGAGATCGCTGCGCAGATGGGCGCCACGCCGACGTTCATGGCTAAGTACGCTGATGATCTCGATGGCTGCGGCGGCCATGTCCACCAGAGCCTCTGGTCATTGAACGGCGCGACGAATGTGTTCTGGGGCGAAGAAGATGGACACCACGTTTCGGTTCTGATGCGGCGCTACATCGCGGGCCTCCTCGCCACCCTTCCGGAATTCATGCTGCTGTATGCGCCGAACGTGAACTCGTACAAGCGGTATGTAGAGCGCACCTGGGCGCCCACGAGCCTTACGTGGGGCATCGACAACCGCACTGCTGCTCTGCGGGCGATTGTCAGCAGCCCCGGCGCCATTCGCATCGAGAACCGGGTGCCCGGCGCGGACCTCAATCCGTACCTGGCGTTCGCAGCAACACTCGCTGGCGGCCTACACGGCATCGAGAAGCAGCTCGAGCCGCCGGCCGCCGTGCGGGGAAGCGCTTACAAGGCAGCCGATGCCGCGCCGCTACCCAATTCCCTGCCTTACGCGCTCGAAACCTTCCGCTCGAGCGAACTCGCCCGCCGGTGGTTCGGCGACGAGTTCTGCGACCAGTACGTCGCCTTCCGCGAGTGGGAAGTCGAGAAGCACCGCCGCGCGGTCACGGACTGGGAGCGGCGGCGCTATTTCGAGATGGTATGACGCCTAGAGTGTGTCATCCCGAGCAACAAAGGATCTGTCGCTCGATTCCTGGCTTCGACAGAATGCGCCTCGCGACCCGTGCATGCAGGCGGATGAGGTACCATGCGCCTCGCCGGTAAGACAGCCTTCGTCACCGGTGCCGGCAGCGGCATGGGCCGGCTGGCCACGCAGATGTTCGCGCGTGAAGGCGCGGAGATCGTCGCGGTCGACGTCATGGAAGGGCCGCTGAAGGAGACGGTCTCATCAGTCGAGGCGGAGGGCGGGTCGATCATCGGCGTGCCCGCCGACATCACCATCTCCCATAGCGTGCGAGATGCACTACAAACGGGCGTCCGCGCCTTCGGGAAGATCAACGTCCTTTACAACAACGCGGGCATCTTTCCCGACGACGATACATCCGTCGTTGAGACTGACGAGCGGGTCTTTCAGCAGGTAATCGACGTCAATCTCAAGGGCGTTTACCTCTGCTGCAAGCACGGCATCCCGGAGCTAATCAAAACAGGCGGCGGCTCGGTGATCAATATCGCCTCATTCGTGGCGCTAATGGGCTGCACCGTGCCGCAGGACGCTTACACGGCGAGCAAAGGCGGCGTACTCTCACTGACCTGCTCGCTGGCCGTCCAGTACGGCCGCCACGGAGTGCGGGCGAACGCGATCTGCCCTGGCCCGATCCTCACGCCGATGCTCGAGTCGCTCTTTCCGAGCGAGGAGGAGCGACTGAAGCGCCTGAACCGCATCCCGCTCGGGCGCTTCGGCCGGGCCGAGGACGTCGTCTATGCGGGCGTCTATCTGGCTTCCGACGAGTCATCATGGACGACGGGCACGACGTTCGTGATCGACGGCGGGATTACCATCAACTACTTCTGAGCGTCTACTGAGGCGGACCGCCTGTCTGTGGCAGAGACACCGGAAACTCCGGCGTCGCCTCCTCGGCTAGGCACGGCTCATCCGTTGGCTCCAAAGTAACGTCCGTTAAGGCCGGTGCCGACCAAACAACCGGCTTCGTTTCGGGTGACGGGAAATTGGAAAATGGACCAGCCGCGGGCTGCCTTGCTTTTGAATCGCCGACGCAGAACGTGACTTGCGCTCCAGACGTGCCACAACCCGCTTTCACGCTAGAAGCCGGGACGATGAGCCCGAAGGCGTTGCCGCCAAACTGACCTCCGGATCCCGTGAGCGTCTTGGTGACGGTTACCCCGCACAGCGTCGCGCCGACGAACGCTCTGATCTCGGTGCCGTCTCGCACGAGAACTCTACCGGCGGAGGGATTTTCAGGGGTCACTGTTCCCGCTTCCGTGACCTGACCGGCAATACTTAGGAATGAAGGAACCGCGAGATCGACGGAACGAAGGTAGGGGAAAGTGTCAGCCGGCTGATTCAGAGGTCGCGGTCCGAGCGAGAACAGGCTCTGCGCCCAGAACGCATCCCAATTAGTTGTTGCGCCGGCGGATCGACCGTTTATTAGGATGTCCAGATCCCCGCGCTGACAGGCTGGATCATTGAACGGTGAAAGGGTCGCCCTATAGTAGGAGACAATTATCTCCGCGAGCGTGAGGACCGGTGCTACTTGTGCATTCCAACACGTGTGCCCACCTACGGTGATCAGGACAGTATCTGGACCCGATAGCGGTCTTCCATCAGCCCAGACACGGGCGGTGACATCATAGGAGGGCGGGACTTGAGGGAAATCGATACCGGTAGCATTCTCCCCGGCGGCCACTGAGATCTCTCTTAAAGGCGTTGTCAGGTGAACGGTGGGACAGCTGATTCCAGTGAAGGTATCCCCTACCCAGGTGAACGGCGCGGCTGGTGCAACGCAACCAGCTGCGACGGCTATTTCAATCGCAATCTGGTAATTGCCTGGCGCTAAATCAGTGAATTGATATGTCCCATCGTCCGCTGAGTTCTGACCAACGAATGGGGGTTGCGGTACCCCTCCATTGACGCCGAAGAGCTGAAGGGGAAACCTGAGTGGAACATCCGGGCCTCCAAATGAACCGTTGGCGTCGACGTCGACGTATACCCTCCCTGAGATGCTTCCGAGAGGCCCGGGGCTGGACGAAGGCGTGGGCGATTGGCCGCTGGCCGGGTAAAGCCCTGTCTGGTAGACGCCAACGAGGCACGTGGTAACGGCCAGTAACATGGCCGCGATTCTTCGCTTCATCGCGATGCACCTCCGTGCAGGGCTCACCTATTCTTTTTCGATCCGGCCCTGGCGGGCTTGCCGCTGTTAAGACGCCGTTACTGGCGCACCCAGCCGCTGCCGCACCCACTCGCCGATGCGGTCGATCGCCTTCTGGCCCTCGGGGAGCATCGCGGCGAAGAAGTGCCAGACGTGGATCATCTCCGGCCAGACCTCGAGTGTGACATCCACGCCCGCAGCCTCGGCTCTTTCGGCGAGGCGCGTCGAGTCGTTGAGAAGGACTTCGTTCTCGCCCACCTGGATTAGTAGCGGGGGGAGCCCTGAGAGGCCGGCGTAGATCGGTGAGACGAGCGGGGCACTCGGATCTGAATCTCCGACGTAAGCGTCCCGGACGCGCGTGATGCCGTCATTCGTGATCATCGGATCGGTTTCTGCCTTCGAGCGGAGGGAATCGCCAGTAAGAGCCATATCCGTCCACGGGGAGATGCAGACGGCGGCGGCGGGCAGCGGCTTACCATCTTCCTTTAGAGCCACGACGGTCGCTACGGCTAGTCCGCCCCCGGCGGAATCACCGCCGATGATGATCTGCTCGGGATCAACACCAGACGCAAGCAGCCAGAGATAGCCGGAGACGGCATCTTCCACTGCGGCCGGGAATGGGTCTTCTGGAGCGAGCCGGTAATCGATGGCGAATACGCGGGCCCGAGTCGCTGCGGAGATGCGGGCCAGCATGCCTCGATGCGTGTTTATCGAACCGATGCAGTAGCCGCCGCCGTGCAGCCAATAGATCGTCTGGTCGTCGCCGGCTCGCGACGCCGCTATCCACTCCGCTGGTATGCCACCGGCCATCGCCCGCGATGCCGGGAAGCTGATGTCGGACGGCGCCTCTTGTTGCCGGGCGCGCAGCATCTCGGTGATCGTCTTTAGTTCGGGGCTAGCCATGAGCTCTCTCCTTTCGTGCTGCCTACTATACGCGCGGCGCGAGGGCGTTCAAGCCGACGCCGCCACATTCGCCTGCGCGACTTGGAGCGACTCTGTTATCTGGTCTCGATATTGCGGGTGCTTTTCGGCGAACGCCCAGAGTAAGCCGAAGCAGCCGGAGACCATCATGTCGCCGTGCGGCACCGCGAAGTATGGGTTGAGCCGGCTGCCGCGCAGCTTTCCGCGCTGCGGGCCCGTAACGGCGATAACCGGCCTTTCCGCTTTCCGATCGCGACTCCCGCGCGCTAGTCCGTCAGCGTAGTAGGCGCCGTGACCCTTCGAGCCGAAGATATCTTCGTGCACCAGCGTTCCGGCAAGCAATCTCTCGGTGAAGTCCTCGATCTGTTCGCTCGTCACTTCGCCGGTGTGGTGTTCGTAGAGCGACAGAATCCGCGTCCCATGGAGGTGGAAGGCGAGGGCGTGCATGTTTCCAAGGTTGAGCACGAGCTGCTGTTCGCTCTCGGCTACGAGGGGGTCCTGGAGGGCGCCAAGAGCCGCCGCAACGCCGGTGTCGAGGAACACCAGCGGCGCGTCCAAGTCGACCGAGTCGAGTAGCGTCCGGGCACGCGTCAGGTATTCAGGCAGTTCGCCGGGCAGGAAGGCGAAGGCGCGGAGGTCGTTGCGTTGTTCGACGACTCTTCGGAGATGGTCGAAGCGAAAGAGCCGGTCGGAGTAGCCGGGCGGGGCGGCGCCGTGGTCCAGGCAACCGAGGGCAAGTCCGTCAAAGGCCGTGTCCACTTCAAATGCCGCTAAGGCTGACCGAATCGCGTCGAGATCGAGATCGCGCAACTGGACCCGCTCGGCGTCAAGAGACCCGGCTTCGTCCTTGGAGACCAGCTCCACGCCCATCCTCTCGACATTCTCGAGATCATCATCGAACGTTGTCGCGGCCTCGGCCGTCGCGAACGCCCGGCCACCGGCGCGTAGATGGTCTTCGAGCGCCCAGTGACACGGTCCGCCGCCGGCGATTACGCCGGTCAGGAAAACTGCCCGCCCGCCCTCCGTTGCCCGCCGGATGCGTCCGGCGGCAATCTGCGTTGGCGAGGGCATGATGAGTTGGAGCGCGTTTTCGATCGGCCGATCGGAGTCGAAGAGGAGGATATCCTGCGTGCCTGTGCCTACGTCGATCGCCAGGATGCGCATCGTGGGCCCATGATAGCACCGCGCCCTGCGCCGCGGCCTAAACGGAATCGTTACCTCTGCTGGCGAAACAGAGCGTCCATAACGGCGTTAAGTAATATGGCTCAACTCAAGCGGAGCTGTAAGGAGGTTCGTGTATGAGTCGAGCGCTTGTAATAGCGGCCGGGGCGGTTATCGTCCCCGTCGCGGTGGCCCTCGCCATCACAAATAGCGACTGGTTCTCGGGCGATTCGGCGGCCGCCGCGTTGCTGGCGAGCGATGTGCGGCCGGCCCGCCCGACTGTTGGGACGCGCCGGCCCGGAGGACTCCGCGCAGCTATTCCAGAGGCAGGGCGACAACTTCTGGGTTACGGGCACGCTCTCCAGCTTTGACGGCGCGACTGCGGTTGTCGCCGGCCCGAGCGGAAGTGTTTCCGCGAAATTGGCGTCCAATTTCAGTCTGGCCGGAGATCTTTCGACCGGGTCTCCGGTGGAGATGACCGGCACTGTCGCCGGGGATGGGAATATGACAGCCAGCGAGGTCCGCGCGGTCTGCGCCGGCGCAGGCGTGATCGACTGCGCCAGCGGCGAAGATCCGCGATTCGCGCTACGGATAGAGGGCGATAGCTTCGAAGTGACGGGACGACTCGACAGCATTAGCAACGAGCTGGTCCGCGTTCAAGGCCCCGGCCTGCTGGTCGAAATATCACGGGATGCGGGCACGCAGGTTGACGGGGGTCTGAAGTCAGGCGACCCGGTCCGAGTCGAAGGGGCCGTTCGGGATGCTCAGAAATTGCACGCACTCGCGGTGGCGTTGCGGTGCGAGGGAGCTCTAACGCCTTCACCGGCACCCGCTGCAAAGGAGACCCAGCAGCCGAATCAAACGCAGGTGAGCGAGGACTGCAAGCGCGGTGCGAACGGACGTGGCGCGGCACGACTTAAGGTCCACGACGGAGAGGCAGAGGCCAAGCGAGTAGCCGTCCTTTCCCGCGATGGTGGCGATCTTACAGTCCAATCCCCGTCGGGTACACTCTCCGTACGCCTGGATGACAACACCCATATTGAGGGCGATCTGGCATCCGCTCAGGACGTCCGCGTACAGGGC
>VBJT01000086.1:0-1294 GCA_005880075.1 Chloroflexota bacterium | reverse complement strand
CACAAAGAGCGAGGGCCAAAACGACACGAATCGCGACGATTCGGGTGACCGAAACAAACGTGGCGAAGGCGATAAGGAAAAAGAAGGCGAGGACTAACGCAGGAATTCATCCTGCCTGAGTTCTACCAAGCGGCGGGCATTCCGCCCGCCGCTATCTTTTCCCGATCGCCACGAATCCCCGAGAGTAAATCGTAAGTTGAGGTCTGGTGAAGGAGATTTCACCAACATCGGGTTACCACGGGGCGGCTTCAAGCGTCATAACTGGTAAAGGCAGATATACTGTGCGGGTTCCGTTCTGATGAAGTGGCTGACGTTAGGCGTGAAGATGCTCGCGCATCCGTCCCTGTTGCCTATCGCCGTAGCCACGTTCGTTACTGTGGCCGGGCCCGGTGGCGTTGCCGAATTCGGCCGCACGATAACGCCTGGTCCCATCGTCGCAGCGGCCCCCGAAAGCCCAAGAATCCCGGTGAGCGAGCACCCAGCGGCTCTGCTCGTCCGGGTGGTCCACGAGCCCGGCCCGGCTCCAGTCGCTCCAGTCGTCGAAGCTGAAACGCCGCAGCCTACAAGAACAGAAGAAGTGGCAAGTGAGGCCGTTAACCTTTCGGCAAATGATCAAGCGTCGGCCGACAATCAGCATGATCCGCAGATTTCCCCGGCTGCAGAAGTGAACCAGCAGCCGCCTGCTATTGGGGGCCCACTCGTCGGCCCGGATACACCTCAGCAGCCCGCGGACGATCCGGCGGATAACGGCGGCGGTGGTGGCGCCGGCGACGCGGGTAATGACGGCGACCAACCAGCCGATGAGGATGACGGGTCCGTCACTCCGCCTCCTAGTAACGGTAGCGCCGGCGAAGAGCCATCCGGGGGAAACGGCGGAGATACCACCGGCGACAGCGGCGATACGGGCGAAGACACATGCGACGTTCCGGGCAACGGCCACGATAAACATCCGGTGGAGCCGGGGCACGATAAGAACAATGATGGCGTAGACGACCGTTGCCAGCAGAATGGGGGCGACGATGAGGGCATAGCCGACAATGGGTGTGATGTCTCGAGCGACGGCCAGGACAACCATCCCGTAGAGCCGGGGCACGATAGAAATAAAGACGGCGTAGACGACCGTTGCCAGCAAGGTGGAGGCGACGACCAGGGAACGGTTGGTGATGAGTGCAATATTCCGGGCAATGGAAACGACAATCATCCGGTCGAGCCCGGCCGTGATAAGGATGGAGACGGCAGAGACGATCGCTGCCAGCCGAATGATGATAGCCAAAACAAGGACGGGGTTATTGAA
>VBJT01000137.1 GCA_005880075.1 Chloroflexota bacterium | reverse complement strand
CCAAGCCGACGTCTCATTCCGCGCAGAGCTAACTGCGCTGCTGACGGACTACGTCGGCCGCCCCACGCCCCTCTACTTCGCGAGGCGCCTGACAGACCGGCTGGAGGGCGCGAAGATTTACTTGAAGCGCGAAGACTTGGCCCACACGGGCGCCCATAAGATCAACAACGCCGTTGGCCAGGGATTGCTGGTCAAGCGAATGGGCAAGCCACGCGTCGTGGCCGAAACAGGCGCCGGCCAGCACGGCGTCGCTGCCGCCACAGTCTGCGCGATGCTGGGACTTGAATGTGTCGTCTACATGGGCGAGGAAGATGTCCGCCGCCAAGCGCTAAACGTCTTCCGAATGAAGCTATTGGGCGCCGAAGTGCGTTCGGTAGGGTCCGGGTCTCGCACCCTTAAGGACGCCATCAACGAAGCGATCCGCGACTGGGTGACAAACGTGGAAACGACCCACTATCTGCTGGGCTCAGTTGTCGGGCCGCATCCCTATCCGATGATGGTCCGCGATTTCCAGTCGGTGATCGGCCAGGAAGCTCGCGGGCAGATATTGGAAGAGGAAGGCCGCCTGCCCGACTACGCCGTGGCCTGCGTCGGTGGGGGCTCGAACGCGATGGGCCTGTTCCACCCGTTCTATGCCGACGAATCTGTCCGCCTTGTCGGTGTGGAGGCGGCCGGGGCGGGCGTCGCCTCAGGCAAGCACGCGGCCACGCTGAGCGCGGGCCGCCCGGGCGTCCTTCACGGGTCGATGTCGTACGTGCTCCAGGATAGCGCCGGGCAAGTGCACGAAGCGCATTCTATATCGGCCGGCCTGGATTACCCGGGTGTCGGGCCTGAGCATGCTTTCTACAGAGATTCCGGCCGGGCGGAGTACGTGAGCGTCAGCGACGCTGAAGCGTTGCAGGGCCTGACGCTCCTCTGCGAGACGGAGGGCATCATACCGGCGCTCGAGCCCGCTCACGCCATCTTCCATGCTGCGACGATCGCGGGGAAGCTTCCCAACGAACGGATCATTCTCATCTGCCTATCCGGCCGTGGTGACAAGGATATGGACATCGTCGCGCAGGAGCTTCGGCACGAGATTACATGACTAGCCGAAGGCGGGTGCTCTTCGTCTGCACGGGCAACCGGGCCCGCAGCCAAATGGCCGAGGGGCTCCTCCGACATCTCGCGGGGGACCGCTTCGAAGTATACAGCGCGGGTACGATTCCCAGCGGGATATCCGAGTACACAATAGAGGCGATGCGGGAGATCGGAATTGACGTTTCTGGGCAGCGCTCAAAGTCAGTGGACGAGTTCGCGGGGCAGGAGTTCGATTTCGTGATCACCGTGTGCGATTCCGCGCGGCAAGTGTGTCCCATTTTTCCAAGGGAAGGCCAGCGCCTTCACTGGGACGTCGAGGACCCGTCAGACATTGAAACGCGTGGAATCCCCTTGGCAGATGCATTCCGCATGGCCCGTGATGAGCTCCGGAAGCGAATCGAACTGTTCGTTAACGAGCACTAAGCGTAACGTATACGCGGATCCAGCCAGGCATAGGTCAGATCCACCAAAAGGTTGGCCAGAACGTAGCTGACAGCAAATAGCAGCGTAACGCTCTGTACCACGAAGATATCGCGCCGAATGATGGCTTCGAGGATATACTTCCCCATGCCGTTTAGGTTGTAGAGCGACTCTACGATTACCGCGCCGCCCAGAAGACCGCCGATCTGAAGCCCAATGACGGTAACAATCGGAATGATGGCGTTCTTCAGCGCGTGCCTCCAGACTACCGCGCGCTCACGCAAACCCTTGGACCAGGCCGTACGGATATAGTCATTACGCAATACTTCGAGCATCGCGGAACGCGTCAGGCGCATCAGCACAGCAGCCTCTCCCACTGCGAGAACCAATGCTGGGAAGAAAAACTCTTGGATGTTCACCCATGGATCGTGGTAGATGGGCACGTAACCCTTGCCAAATTGCGGAGGCGACCAACCGAACCAGAGCAGGCCGAAAGTGATGAGCAATATCCCCAGATAGAACGACGGGACCGATAGGAACAGTACGCTGATCAAGCGCGATAGCCAATCGATAGGTGTCGCCGGACGGATCGCGGAAAGCACACCTATTGGAAGGCCGATCCCCAGAGCCAGGGTCACCGTCATAATCAGGAGTTCGATAGTAACCGGCACCCGACGTCCCAACTCGGTAGTAACCGCGGTGTGGTAGAGGAACGATGTCCCGAGATCTCCTCTAGCTACGTCCCACATCCATCCGCCGTACTGTTCGTACCACGGGCGGTCCAGTCCATATTGTTTCTCGAGGGCGTCGATGACCTCTGGCGTACAACTAAGACCGCAAGTGATATGCGCCGCATTGCCAGGGATGATCCGATAGGCCAGGAACGTCACGAACGTAACGCCAAACATGATCGGAATGAGAAGAAGAAGGCGTCTCAGGATGTAGTCACGCATCTGGTGCCCGCATGTCGCTATCGATTTTCAACGGCATTTGGAAGGCCCGCGCCGTGGACTGCGTTAGATCGGACCGCCGCCTCCACCGCCGCCACCGCCACCACCGCCGAGGCCGCTACCTCGCAGGCGCGGGTCAGACAGATCGCGGAAGGCATCACCGACCATATTGAAGCCGAGTACGACAAGACTGAGGGCGAAACCCGGGAAGAAGACAGGCCACCAGTAACCTTCGAGCATCAGCTGCCGGCTCTTTTCATCGCTGAGATCGGCTCCCCAGGAAGGCGTTGGAATGGGGACTCCGATGCCAAGGAAGCTAATCGTCGCCTCAGCGAGAATCGCGACTGGAAGTAACACGCTCCCCAGAATAACGACCAGCGCGACAACGTTGGGGAAGATGTGCCGGCGCATGATGCGAATATCACTCGCACCCATGGCTCGGGCCGCGTCGACGTACACGTTCTCCTTGATGGACAGAACCGCCCCGCGCACCACCCGCGTTGTAAAAACTGCGACCGCAAGCCCAATGGCCAAGGCGACAATTGTGACGTCGAGGAAGTTCGGAATGCCAATGAACTCGCGTTCTGGCAGGGGCGTATTCTTTGCCAAAAATTTCCTGACAGCCGAGTCCTCATCTCCAATCACAGTGATAATCGCCAGCAGCAAAACTACCGCCGGGAAGGCAAGCAGTATGTCCACCCCACGCTGAATGATCGTGTCAACAATCTTGCCGAAATAACCGGAAATAATGCCTAGGAGGGCGCCGGCGGTTACACCGGTGCTGATGGCGACGAGACCGATGAGCAGCGAAATGCGAGCCCCGAAAATCACGCGACTGAATACATCCCTCGCATTGTGATCCGTTCCAAATGGGTGGCTCCAGCTAGGCTTGGCGAGGGGAAGGGCTTCATCTATCTTTAACACCGTGCCGGTTGCGTGAGGCGCCGCCGAAGAGCCTCGCTGCACGATTATTTGAGTGCCTACAGCGACCGGCGGAAGAACTGTCACGACGGTCATCCGCTCGTCGTCGATATTGAAATTCGTCCCAGTCTCTACTTTAGGGTTTGCTATTACGAGGCGGGTGTCCTTGGCGTCGATATCTTTCGCCAGGCTGCCATATGTCTGTGTATTTCGAATGACCGAAATGGGGTCGTAGGGAACGATGAGGTCGGCGAAGATTCCGCAGAAGAATAGCAGACTCACGCAAAAAAGCCCGAACACGCCAAGAGGATGTCTCCGCCCTGTTTCGAGAAGCCGGCGCCATCGCCGTCTCGGTTCCGGCCTTTCCTCTTCTAACTCGAGGGGAAGTGCTATCTCGCGCGCCATAATTCTCCCTACGTGTAATGGATGCGTGGGTCTAACCAAGCATAGGCAATGTCGACGAGCAGATTGGCCAGTACATAAACGGTAGCGAACAGGAGCGTCAGACTTTGCACGACGAAGTAGTCCCTACGAATGATCGCCTCCAGCGCGTACTTACCGATACCGTTCAAGTTGAACAGTGATTCGATGATCACTGCCCCGCCGATAAGTGCCCCGACTTGAAGTCCGACCAACGTAACGACAGGAATCAGGGCGTTCTTCAAGGCATGCCGCCAGACGACCGTGCGCTCCCGCAGACCTTTGGACCACGCAGTCCGTATATAGTCGTTCCTCAACACCTCTAACATGGCCGAGCGCGTGAGGCGCATAATTACCGCCGCAATACCAACGGATAGTACCAGCGCAGGAAAGACGAATTCCTGCAGGTTGATCCATGGATCCTTCGTGATAGACACGTAGCCAGTTCCGAACTGCGGCGGCGTCCACCCAAACCAAATGCGCCCGAAGGTGATGATCAGAATCCCCAGGAAGAACGAAGGGATCGAAAGCCACATTACGCTCGCGATGCGAGCGAACCAGTCCAGGGGCGTGCCGGGCCTCACGGCGGAGAGTACGCCCGGAGGGACCCCAAGGACAAGGGCGAAAATGATCGTCATGATCATCAGCTCCAACGTCACGGGCAGCCGTCGGCCGAGCTCAGTCGTTACTTCCGCGCGCCCTTCGTGAAGTGAGTGGCCGAGGTCCTGGTGCACCACTATGTTCCAGAGCCAATCGCCGTACTGTTCGTACCACGGGCGGTCGAGGCCTTCTGCGTGGCGGACCTCACGAATTGTTTCCGGCGTCGCTCCGAAGTTCAGCCTGATGATCACGGCGTCCCCCGGAATAACGTGGAAGAGCCCGTAGGTAAGCAAGCTGACACCGAGCATGATTGGTATCAAGAAGAGCAGCCGGCGGATAATGTAATCTCTCATCGTTCAGACCTACCCTAGCGTCTCGTCTGGCCGGTGCTATGTCTTACCGGTGGTATAAATGTCAGACGCCTCCGGCCCGATTTCATTGTCCTTCAGCGCGCCCTCGCCCGGGTCAACACCAAACTCGTAGGGAAGGTGGACGTAGTTATGCCGAGCGGCGTAGAAGTTACCTCCCGGCATCGTAATCTGGGGCCCGTGCTCCTTCAAGATCATCCGCTGCACGTCCAGGATCGTCTTGATCCGGCTTTCCTCGTTGAAGTCCACGGATTGCGCGTCGATTAGCTTGTCTATGTCTGGATTCGTGTAGTTGTTCCAGTTGCCCACGCCGGTCACGCCGCGAGTATGGTAAAAGCTCAAGGGGCGGTCTGGCTCGTCGTAGGGAAGGTTAGGGAAGAACGCGAGATCGAAGTTTCCTGGCAGAATGACGTTCGCGATGAACGTACCCAGCTCCACTTCATCAAGAAGAAGCTTGATACCCACCTTACCCAGCTGGTCCTTAAGAAGGGAAGAAAGGTCGGCGATGAAGGGAGCACCCGGCACCCGAGGAATTTTCATCTTGGCCTCGATGCCGTTATCGTAGCCCGCCGCGCTCAGTAGCTGCCTTGCTTTTTGGGGATCGTAAGGCATCGCGGCCCTCAGCTCGTCCTGAGGTAGCGAGAACCGGGCCAACAGCCACTGGACCGGGCCGTTGTAGTTGCCCTCGCCATCCCAGATGAGGTCGATGATTTCATCACGGTCAATAGCGAGGTCGAGCGCTTCCCTAACTCGGATATCGTCAAACGGCGGGCGGATCTTAAAGTGAATCACAGGGTAGAAGCGGGTAGGCGCCTTGACGACGATGAGGTCTCGCTTTTTCATCCGCTCTTCGGCCTGCGCTTTGTTCATCAAAGCGCCGTTTATGTCGTGCTGGCCTGAATCGAAGGCGGCAAGTAGCGATTGGGGTTCGGTGATGATGATGTAGCGGATCTCGTCGACCCAGGGCCGGGGCGAAAGGAAATACTCCGGGTGCTTCTTCAAGATGATGCGCTCGGTTCCCCGGAACTCGTCGAGCATGTAGGGACCGCTACCCCACGCCTTCTGCCCAAGGCCGCCGTACGTGAACGAGCTACCGTATTTCTCAATGACTTTCGCCGGAACGATCGCCCAGGTCGCATTGGACATCTCGCGAAAAGCAGGAACGAACGGACTGCTCATTTTGAAGGAAAATGTATTCGGGTCTGGCGTTTGGAGCGCGGCCCGCAGCGCATCGGCATCGGGAGAAGTGGTTCCCGAGATTCTAAGCGGGAAGCGCTTGTCCGGGGCGGTAATCGCGGTACCTCGCCGGACCCAGCTCTCTTTTACGTCCGTGGACGTCAGCACTTCGCCTTTAGCCGGGTTGTCGTCCTGCGGCTGGATCTTTACTCCCGGCCGCAGGTTGAAGATAAATTCCGTCTGGTCGGGGCTTGGCATCTCAACACTCAGCGCGTAGTTATTGAAGATCGCCTTCTCATCAAACGGCTTCCAGCTGTAGAGGTAGCTGTACAACCGCATGTCGATGTCAAGGCCCGTAAGGTCTATGTGAGGATCGATCCCGAGGACGTTTAGGAGGCGCCCCTGGACGATAGTGCCTCCAGGCACGGGTGGGCCGTAGACCTGAGGCGCGCTGGTCTCGGCTGGACCGTTGTTGCTACTGCCGCCGCCGTTACCATTCCCGCCGCCTCCGCATCCCACTACCGCCGCCGCCGCCGCTCCAAGCGCGGTGGTCGCACCGGCACTCAAGAGCGCTCTCCGGCTGATGCGTTGACGGTTCACACGGGTCCAGTAGTTAGAGTCTTCCATGGGGCCTCCCGCAGGCTCAAGGGCAGGGCGAACCCTTCCGCAAACGGTACATTTCAAATAGTGGTACGTTCCTTATATCGATACGCGATGCCATTTGTCAACGATATTTCGATTCCGGCATTTGAGTTAGCGACCGCCGAGTATGCAGCGTTGACATTCGGCGCCCAAGTATGGAATGAATAGTCCGCCACGCGCCACGGACAGCCGGGTGGGTGGCTCGAGATTAAAGAGACGGAGGTCCAGCTGTGAGCGAGATTCGATTCGACGAGAGGGTGGCCATCGTAACCGGCGCTGGCGGCGGGCTAGGCAGGGCTCATGCCCTGCTCCTGGCGTCGCGCGGCGCCAAGGTTGTCGTCAATGACCTCGGAGGCGCGCGCGACGGGACCGGCGCGCCGAGCAGCGAGATGGCCAATAAGGTTGTCGAGGAGATCAAGGCGGCGGGCGGCGAAGCGGTGGCCGACGCTCATGGCGTCGACACAGGGGAGGGCGGTGAGGCGATCGTCAAGACGGCGCTGGACACCTACGGCAAGGTGGACATAGTAATCGCGAACGCCGGCATCCTGCGCGACCGGGCCTTTCACAACCTGACGGAAGAGGACTGGGACAAGATTTTTGCCGTCCACGTAAAGGGCTCCTTCAACGTGATCCAGCCCGCGTTTCGGATCATGCGGCAGAACAACTACGGCCGCATCGTGGTGACGACGTCCAACGCCGGGCTGTACGGCAACTTCGGGCAGGCCAACTACTCTTCAGCTAAGACCGCGCTGCTCGGCTTCGCGAGCACGCTCGAGCTGGAAGGCGCGAAGTACAACATCAAGGCAAACGTGATCGCACCCGTCGCCGCTTCGCGCCTCACCGAGGATGTCATGCCGCCGGCCGCGCTCGAGCGGCTCAAGCCTGAGCTCGTCTCGCCGGTGGTCGCTTATCTGTGCTCCGAAGACTGCCAGGTGTCCGGCAATATCTTCACTGCCGGCGGCGGCTACGTCGGCCGGGCGGCGATTGTCGAGAGCAAGGGCGCCGTCTTGGCGAAGCCGACGATCGAGGATGTGCGTGACAACTTCGCCAAGATCAGTGACATGGCGGGCGCGGAAGAGTTCTCGAACGCCTTTGATGAAGTGCAAAAGCGCCTCATGGCTGCCACTCAGATGGGAGCAAGCGCATGACGCAGCTCCAGCCGAAACCGCTCGGCCCGGACGCGGTCGGCCTCGAACTGCCGGAGATGTCGTTCGAGTACACGGACCGCGATGTGATCCTCTATGCGCTCGGCGTAGGGGCGACGGAGCTCGACTTCGTATACGAGCGGAACCTGAAGACGCTGCCGTCGTACGCCGTGATTCCGGCGTTCCCGGCAATGACGGGGCTGAGCGCGGCCGTCGAGATCAACCTGGTGATGGTGCTGCACGGCGAGCAGGCGTTCCACGTCCATAAGACCATCCCGACGCGGGGCCGGCTAACGACGACAGGGAGGGTGGCGGGCGTCTACGACAAGGGCAAGGGAGCCCTGGCGACCGTCGAGACTGAGACGCGGGACGAGGCCGGCGACCTGGTGTTCAGTAACACCTCCGGCGTGTTCGTGCGCGGCGCGGGCGGCTTCGGCGGGGAGCGCGGGCCGGAGGCCGGACACATCCCACCGGAGCGGGCGCCGGACAAGACCGTCGAGATGCAGACGCTGCCGATCCAGGCAATGATCTACCGCCTCTCCGGAGACCGCAACCCGCTGCACATCGACCCGGACTTCGCGAGGATGGCGGGCTACGACCGGCCGATCCTGCACGGGCTCTGCACCTTCGGGCATGTTGGGCGGGCAGTATTGCGGGAGTACTGCGGGAACGACCCGTCGCGGTTTGGCGGGCTGTCCGTCCGCTTCTCAGGCGTCGTCTACCCTGGAGACACGATCATCACGGAAATGTGGGATGAGGGCAACGGGAAGGTGGTCCTCCAAGCGAAGACCCAGGAGGGACGGGTGGTCATCAGCAACGCGGCGGCGGAGGTGAAGTAGGCCGCTACCCGCGCTTCCCCCTCGAAAACCGAAACTCGAAAGCCGAAAGGCGCTGCTGGTCCGCTTGATTGAGGCCACGTTAAGGCTTGATTGCTTTTCTGAAAAAAGATTGCGTTTGTGGGCCTGCTCGCGTTTGGGCCGGCCGGTACACCTTGATTGATTTGGTCTCGATTGTATCGCAGGCTGGTTGAGAGCCGTTCCTGGCTTGAGTGCGACATCGCCTGCCCGGTTCATCAGCTTCAGGGTACCGCAAAGCAGCGAGAAGTCTAAGGGGCAGATGGCACGACAGTCCCTTTTCCAAAATCCTAAACCAAAAACGGAAGGGTGTGTTGCCGCTTGATCCTTCGAGAGTACCGACGCGCAGCCGGCCAATCCCCGGCTTCAATGGGCGAGCGAAAGCGGAGTCGCACGCGCTACAGCATGGGCAATCGCCCTTTGTAACGGCATCTAAACCGGGGCGCGTTGCGGGCCTCTGGCGGCGCGACTAGCATAGGTTGTGGAGGATCGTATATGCGGATCGTCGTGGGCGCTGACCATCGCGGGTACGAGCTGAAGGATGCGCTCGTCGCGAGCCTCCGGGAGAGCGGGCACGAAGTGCTCGACGTGGGCACGAACGGGCCGGATTCGGTCGATTATCCCGATATCGCGCTGGCTGTGGGCGAGGCGATTAGGGAGGGGCGTGCGGAGCGGGGGGTCCTCGTGTGCGGCAGCGGCGTGGGCGCGGCCATCGCGGCCTGCAAGCTGCCGGGCATACGCGCGGCCATCTGCCACGACACCTATTCGGCGCACCAGGGCGTCGAGCACGATGACATGAATGTCCTCTCGCTGGGCGCGCGGGTGATTGGCGAGGAGCTGGCGCGAGAGGTCGTGGATACATTCGTGCGAGCGCGCTTCAGCGGGGAGGAACGCTATGTTCGGCGACTGGCGAAGGTGGAGGCGATGGAACGGGGGAACGTAGAGGCGCCGATTGCCGCGCCTGCGGCACAAGGGCGAGCGCTGACGACCGAGGGATGATGGGTGACGGATACGAAGGAGCGAGCGCTGTACTTCCGTTCATGCTTCGAGAGCCTCAGCACGAACGGGGGAACGGCGTCGTAGCTGAACGAAGGGCATGCCTAAGAAACTGGTACACGCCACGCGGCTGATTGGTATGGAAGGGAGTGAATGAGATGACGAACCCGCTGCTGGAGCTGAAAAAGTGCGGGCAAAGCGTGTGGTACGACGACCTGAACCGGAAGCTGATTGTGACGGGCGCGCTGCAGCACATGGTGGATGAGGATGGGGTGTCGGGAGGTACGTCGAACCCCTCGATCTTCGAGAAGGCAATCAGCGGGACGGATGCATACGATGAGCACCTGCGGCGGCTGGTGGACGAGGGACGGGACCTGCCACAGATCTACGATGAGCTGACGACGACCGATGTTGGGATGTCGACGGACGTATTCCGCCCGATTTACCACGAGACGAAGGGTGCCGACGGCTTCGCCTCGCTCGAGGTCTCGCCGCTGATCGCCAACGACACGCAGGCATCGATCGAGGCAGCGAAGCGGCTTTTCGCCAAGCTCGACCGGCCGAACGCGATGATCAAGATCCCGGGAACGCCAGAAGGGCTGCCCGCGATCGAGCAATGCCTCGCCGACGGCGTCAACATCAACATCACGCTGCTGTTCGGAGTCGAGAACTACGAGCAGGTCGCATGGGCCTACGTCTCCGCGCTCGAGAAGCGCTGGGCGGCGGGAAAGCCGGTCGACCGCATCGCGTCCGTCGCCAGCTTCTTCGTCAGCCGCGTCGATACGCTCACTGACAAGAAGCTCGACGAGAAGATAGCCAAGGCCGGCAGCGATAAGGAGCGCGAAGAGCTGAAGTCGCTCCTCGGCAAGGCGGGCATCGCCAACGCGAAGATCGCTTACTCCAAGTACAAGGAGATCTTCTCCGGCACGCGCTGGAAGGTCCTGGCGGACGCGGGCGCGCGCGTGCAGCGCTGCCTGTGGGCGAGCACGAGCACGAAGAACCCGAACTACCGCGACGTGATGTACGCCGAAGGGCTGATTGGGCCGGACACAATCGACACGATGCCAGAGAGCACCCTCGACGCTTTCCGCGACCACGGCGCCGTTGCGCCGACCCTGGTGAAAGACGTGGAGGAGGCGTTCGCGACGATCGAGCGGCTGGAGGCGGTCGGCATCAGCTTCAAGGCCGTGACAGACGAGCTTCAGGTGGAGGGCGTGCGGCTGTTCTCAGAGTCGTTCGCGAAGGCGAACGAGTCGATCAAGCAGAAGCGGGACGCGCTGGTGGCGGCGGGAGCGAGGCGTTAGCTCGCTCCTACCTGTTATCTAACATAATTCAAACGGACTTACGGCGCTTTTGTCATAGCCGCCGAAGGGCGGGCGGCCTAGACTGACATTGAAGCGCTGTGCAGTTCCCCGGCAGTAGTTGTCGGGGGTGGCTCGACTGCCTGCGGCAACCGGCAGATCTTGAGATAATCGCTGACGTCCCCGCACGGCGATTGGGGGGAAAACATTGAACCGCATAACGCATAAACGGGGGCTCACTTCTCGGCGGCCTTACATCGCCCTTTCCGGTCTGATCGGGGTGCTCGCGCTGTTTGCCTGCTTGCTCGTTGCTTTTCCGACCAGTGCCGGCGCCGCGACGGGCGACGTCGGCTATCAGGACCAGTCGTACTCTGGAACAGGCACGCCGACAGGATCGAAGCGCGCGGAGAGCGTGCTCTGGTGGAACGATGGCTCCTGGTGGGCCGATATGTGGAGCACGGGCGCACAGGACTTCCACATCTTTCGGCTGAACATCTCGACGCAGACATGGCAGGATACCGGCGTCACTATCGATACTCGGTCCAACACGCATGCGGACGTTCTCTGGGATGGCGGGCATTTATACGTCTCCTCGCACGAATTCGTTGCCGACGAGACGGCAGCCACATCCGGGTCACCGAGCTACCTGTTCCGCTTTAGCTATAACAGCACGACGAAGACCTATTCGCCAGACAGCGGCTTTCCCGTTCAGATTAACAACATGAGCACCGAAACGCTGGTCATCGACAAGGATTCGACGGGGAAGCTCTGGGCGACCTGGCAGCAGGGCAACAAGATCTATTTGAACCGAACCTTGAACGGCGACGACCGCGTCTGGGGTACGCCTTTTCCGCTGCCCAACGCGGCTGTGGATGTGACGGTGGACGACAACTCAGCGCTGATCGCGTTCGGCGGGAACAAGATGGGCATTATGTGGAGCAACCAGTCGAGCTCTCATTATGCCATGTGGTTCGCCGTGCACCAGGATGGCGCCTCCGACACAACCTGGAGCGCGGGCGAGCAGGCTTTGTCGGGCGGCGGTATTGCAGACGACCACATCAACCTGAAATCGCTCCAGGCGGACGGGAGCGGGCGCGTGTTCGCCGCGACCAAGACATCCAACACTTCGTCCTCGACTGCACTGATCATGCTTTCCGTTCGAAGCGCCACAGGGTCGTGGTCTCGCTACCCGATCGCCCTGGTGTCCGACTGCCCGAACCGGCCGCTGGTATTGATCGACGAACAGCATAACGTGCTGCACACGTTCTACACGGCGCCCGGGCCGCCGTCTTACGCCTGTAATTCTTCTGGTGGCGCGATCTACGAGAAGACTTCGCCGCTGAACTCGGTCTCGTTTGCGCCGGGCCGGGGTACCCCCGTGATCGTCGATGCGGACAGCCCGTTTGTCCACAACGCGAGCTCGACGAAGCAGAACGTCAACGGCAGCACGGGCATCGTCGTGCTGGCCGTCAACGATCAGACCAAGAACTACTGGCACCATTACGAGGCGCTCGGCGCCGCGCCCCCGCCCGAACCGCCGGTCGCCAACTTCAGCGGCTCGCCGACGAGCGGGACGGCGCCGCTCACCGTCAGCTTCATCGACACTTCTTCGGGACCACCAACGAGCTGGGCGTGGACGTTCGGTGACGGAGGGACGTCGACGGCGCAGAGCCCGTCACACGTCTACAACACCGCAGGCACCTATTCCGTCTCGCTCCAGGTCGCGAACTCGCTCGGCAACAATACGCTAACGAAGACAAACTACATCAGTGTCGCGGCGCCGCAACCGCCAACGGCGAACTTCAACGGATCGCCGACGAACGGCATAACGCCGCTGACCGTGAGCTTTACCGACACCTCCACGGGCGGGCCGACTAGCTGGGCGTGGACGTTCGGGGACGGCGGGACGTCGACCGCACAGAACCCGTCGCACGTTTACACGGCCGCCGGGACTTATTCAGTCTCGCTTATAGCCACAAACTCGCTGGGAAGCAACACGCTGACGAAAACCAACTACATCACCGTTACGCCCCCGCCGCCTGATTTCACGATAAATGTTTCGCCTGCAAAGCGGACTATCTCGACGGGTGGGAGTACGAGCTACGCGATCACGATCACGCCGAGAAATGGGTTTGCGGGACAGGTGACGCTCTCGGTGAGCGGGCAGCCGGGGGGCACGAGCACGAGCTTCAGCGTGAACCCGGTCGACGGCTCAACGACTGCGTCCTCGACGCTTTTCGTCTCTACAAACTCCGCGACAAGGCACGGGAGCTACACGCTGACGGTAAGAGCAACCGGCGGAGGACTGGCGCACACGGCGACGGTGACGTTACAGATCAAGCACTAATAGACAGGCGCGCGCGGCGACGACCGAGCGGCAAGGTCTGTCTCGCCAGGCAGGTGGCCTCCTGCATGGAATCGATATAGTTCGACAACGCGTCGTATGTGAATCTTTCACCTCCCGGCTCGTAAGCTGAGTGCATGGAACTCACCGAGAGGATATTGATTGCGCTGATCACAATCGCTCTGCTGTCACTGATAATCCCACCTTAATCGAGGCACGCGGTTAGGTCCCCGACATATCTACCGATTGCGGCTCGCGGTGTGACCAGGAGCCTCGCGTTGCAGCCTCCGGTGTGGCCGCATAGCATAGTCCTCGGAGGCCAACCATGCACAGCCTTATCCGCATCCGCGCGTAGGCAGGCGCTTGAACCCACCACCCCACACAAGCGATCAGACCGAGATTCTCCGGCGGCTGCTGGCGAAGGACGCTTCGCTCTGGACGGACGACCCGGAGGAGCAGGCGAAGGTCCGTGACCGCCTCGGCTGGCTGACGCTGCACGACTCGATGGCCGTGCGCCGGGCCGAATTCGAGGCGTTCGGGCAGGAGGTGCGAACGCGCGGCTATCAGCGGGCTGTCCTGCTGGGCATGGGGGGCAGCTCACTTGCGCCGGAGGTCTTGCAGGCGACGTTCGGGGCCGCGCCAGGGCGGCCGGAGCTGACCGTACTCGATACGACTGACCCGGCTTCGATCCTGGCGGTAGAGCGGTCGCTCGACCTGATGCGAACGCTTTTCATCATCTCGAGCAAGTCGGGGACAACGCTGGAGACGATATCGCTATTCCGCTATTTCGCCGCGAAGGTCCGAACACTTAGTGGAGGGCCGCTCGACAATTTCGTCGCGATCACCGACCCGGGGACACCGCTCGAGGAACTGGCGACCGAGCAGCGCTTATGGCGATGCTTCCTCAACCCCCCGGATGTCGGCGGGAGATACTCGGCCCTCTCCTACGTCGGCCTTGTCCCGGCCGCAATCATCGGCGTCGACATCCGGTTGCTGCTGGACAGCGCTAGAAGGCTCGATCTGAAAGCGGGCCTGGGTCTCGGCGCGGCGCTTGCGGAGCTGGCAGGGAATGGGCGCGACAAGGTGACGTTCCTACCTGGTGGCCTGCCCGGCTTCGGCGCGTGGGCGGAGCAGCTGCTGGCGGAGAGCACGGGGAAGGACGGCAAGGGTCTGATTCCGGTCGACGGCGAGCCGGTGGGCCGTCCGGAGGTGTACGCGGACGACCGCGCGTTCGTGCGAATGCGAGCGGCGGACCGACTGGACGCGCTCGACGAGCAGGTGCAGGCGTTGGAGGCGGCAGGGCACCCGGTGATTACCATAGACATGCCGAATGCGTACGACCTCGGGGCGGAGTTCCTGCGCTGGGAGATCGCGACCGCGACCGCCGGCGCGCTGTTCGGGGTGAACCCGTTCGACGAACCGGATGTGCAGGAAGCGAAAGACGCGACCGCCGCCATCCTGGCGCAGGGCTCACTCGACCCGGATGGTGGCGGAGAAACACTGACACCGCATAACGGACCGCTCCTGCTGGCCGCCGCGCGGGGAGCAACGCCCGGGAGCTACTTCGCCATCCAGGCGTTCCTCCAGCGGAAGCCCGAGAACGACGATCTACTGGCGCGGATTCGAGCGTCCGTTCGCTTTCCAACGCACCTGGCGACAACTGCGGGCTACGGCCCGCGCTATTTGCATTCGACCGGACAGCTGCATAAAGGCGGGACCGATCGCGCGGTATTTCTGCAGCTGACTGCGGACGATCCCGAAGACCTGCCGATACCGGAGTCACCCTACGGGTTCGGCATGCTCAAACGGGCGCAGGCGCTCGGCGACTTCAGAGCGTTGCAGTCGAAAGGCCGGCGGGTGATGCGCCTGCACCTGGGCGATGAGCCGACGGCGGGGCTCGCCCGGCTGGTCGAGTCAATCCAGCAGAGCGCGGCGCCGACGGCCACTCCGGCATCCGCGCCGGGAGGCTGACCCTTGCGGCTCGGTATGGTGGGACTGGGTCGCATGGGCGGAAACATGACGACACGCCTGCTGCGTGACGGCCACGAGGTGGTGGCCTACGGACGGGACCCTGCCTCCGTTGAACGAGCCACGAAGGAGGGTGCACTACCGGCGAAGAGCCTCGAGGAGGTGATCGCAAAGCTCGTGCCGCCGCGGCACGTGTGGCTGATGATCCCTTCGGGGGCGCCGGTGACGGAGACGATCGGCGCGCTCACCCCGCTGCTAGAGCAGGACGATGCGATCATCGACGGGGGGAACTCGTATTATCGGGACTCGATTCGGCGCGCGGAGGAGCTTTCGGAGAAGGGGCTGCACTTCATCGATTGCGGCACGAGCGGCGGCATCTGGGGATTGGAGAACGGGTACTGCCTGATGATCGGCGGGGAAGAGCAGATCTTCCGGCGGATGGAGCCGGTCTTCGCGTCGCTGGCACCGGCGGATGGGTACGCGTACATGGGGCCGCCGGGGGCGGGACATTTCGTGAAGATGGTGCACAACGGCATCGAGTACGGGATGCTCCAGGCGTACGCGGAAGGGTTCGAGTTGCTCAATGCGTCCCGCTACGAGCTGGACCTGCGGCAAATCGCGTCGCTCTGGAACCAGGGGAGCGTGGTACGTTCATGGCTGCTCGAGCTGGCGGAGCTGGCGCTGGAGCGCGACGCGAAGCTTGCGGCCATTCGGGGTTATGTCGAGGACTCGGGTGAGGGCCGGTGGACGGTGTTCGAGGCGATCGAGCACGACGTGCCGGCGACAGCGCTGGCACATGCTCTGTTCGCACGCTTCCGCTCACGCCAGGAGGAATCGTTCGGCGCGAAATTGATCGCCGCGCTGCGCCAGGAGTTCGGTGGCCATGCGGTGAAAACGGAGTGAGCGCGCAGGCGACGACAGCGACAGCGCCGGACCGTGTGCGGACCGAGCCGGCCGCCGAACCGTGCACGATCGTGATCTTCGGGGCGTCGGGAGACCTCACGCGGCGGATGCTTTTGCCTGCGCTCTATAACCTGATGGTCGACAAGGCGTTGCCGCCTCAGTGCCCGATTGTTGGGTTCGCGCGGACGAAATGGAGCGACAGCGAGTTCCGCGAGCACGCGAAGGAAGCGGTAAGCGAGTTCTCGCGGCGTCCCATCGATCCGGAGTCGTGGGCGCGCTTCGCCGAGAGCTTGTTCTACGTGGCGGGCGATTACGATAAGACGCCGAGCCACGGCAGGCTGGACGAACGCCTCGAGCAGCTCGAGCACGAGCGGGGGATACCGGGGAGCCACCTTTATCACCTCGCGGTGCCGCCGAGCGCGTACGCCCCGATCATCCATGAGATCGGCCAGAGCGGGCACGCCAGAGCGCATGGCGCCGGTGGACATTGGTCGCGGGTCATCATCGAGAAGCCTTTTGGGCGTGACCTAGAGTCGTGTCGCAATTTGAACCGGGTGATACACAGTGTCTTCTCGGAAGATGACGTCTACCGTATCGACCACTATCTCGGCAAGGAGACTGTCCAGAATATCCTGGTCTTCCGTTTCGCTAACGGTATCTTCGAGCCGGTCTGGAACAGGCGATACGTCGACCATGTTCAGATCACCGTTGCAGAAAGCATCGGCATCGGCGAGCGCGGCCGCTACTACGAGGAGTCCGGGGCACTTCGGGACATGGTGCAAAACCACATGTTGCAGCTGCTCTCTCTCGTCACGATGGAAGCGCCGATCGCCTTCAACGGGCGGTGGGTGCGTGACGAGAAGGTGAAGGTGCTGGAGGCAATTCGGCCGCTAAGCAGGGAGGAAGTGCAGAGGTCTACGGTGCGCGGCCAATATGGGCGGGGGATAGTGGGGGGTACGCCGGCGCGCGCCTACCGCGAAGAGGAGAACGTGAGCGCGAACTCGACCACCGAGACGTATGTCGCACTTAAGATGTTCGTCGATGCCTGGCGTTGGGGCGATGTGCCGTTCTATCTGCGGACGGGCAAACGGATGAAGAAGCGCAGCACGGAGATCGGCATCCAGTTCAAAAAGGTGCCGCACCTGTTGTTCCGGGAATTCCTGGTCGAGGGGGCGAGCCTGGAGCCGAACCTCCTCACGATGCGGATTCAACCCGACGAGGGGATTTCGCTAATGTTCCATACGAAAGTGCCCGGCTCACCGCTGCGGATACGGCCGATGAACATGGACTTCACCTACATGCCCACGGACCTGGCCGCGGCGCCTTCCGCATATGAGACGCTACTGCTCGATGCCATGCAGGGAGACGCCACTCTCTTCGCGCGGAACGATGAGGTGGAGGCGGCCTGGCGGATCACGGACCAGTACTTCAACGCCTGGGAAGAACTACCTGCGCCCGAATTTCCGAACTATCAGGCAGGGACCTCGGGGCCGGAAGGGGCCGACGAACTCATTGAGGCGGACGGACACAGCTGGCGGCCGCTCTAGTTCTAAAAAAGTTGGTGACCGGTTGCCTGTCCACGGTTAGACCGTGAAGTCGGCACCGGCCACCACTTACAGGGCGGAGAGAGCAATCCCAATGGGGTGCATCCCTGGGGGCGGAGCCTCTCCTGTCAAGGGGCGCTCTGTCCGCCCAATGCGCGAATACTAGTCCGCTGATTATCAAGAGGATGTAGCAGAAGCAGCACCACTGCGTAACAAAGCCATAACAATCGACCTGCGAGCCGAGAAATCAGTTACGCCGGATTAGCTCGGCTGACCTGTGCCAATAGCGCGCATGGCACCCCCGAACTTCGACGGTAGGCGCCGGCCCAGAGGGACCCAGAGCCAATATCCGGCGGACACGCCGTCGCCTCCTACTTATGGTGCGAAGTAGCCTACGGCGTCGAAGATGACATCGACCTGCCCTTTGTTGTTGTAGACTTGAACGTTGCCGCCGGTACCTACTTTCACCATCACCAAGTTCGGGACGGTCTGTCCAGCCGCGAAATTCAGATTCGATGCAAGCGGACGCCCCACACCTGAGGGCCAGACGGTTAGATAGCTGCCCTGCGTGCCCTGGGTGACGGTGGTATTGACGATGACGCCCGATGCAGTCGCAGGAACGTCTCCCACCGTCACATCTACCCTCGTGCCGGCCGGAGCCGTCCCTACGGCGCCGGTGGGCGTGCCTTGCGGACCGGTGCGTGTATCGAGCACGCGGGCCGGTGTAATCGGATATAGGAGGTCACCGCTCGCGGCGTAGTAGCCGACCACATCAAATATCACGTGGACGGAACCGAATCTGTTGTAGACCTTAACGTTGCCGTCGGGCCCCACCTTAGTGATCACAAGGTTTGGCACGGTCTGTCCCGTGTCGAAATTCAGGTTCGACGCGTTGGGCAGTGGAACAGCGGGGTCAGACGGGTACACCGTGAGGAAGCTAGCAGAAGTCGGCCCGGTAATCGTTACGTTGAGGACCACGGCCGTCGCATTCGCCGGTACACCGCCAACGCCGGTCACGACTACAGTGACAGTTTCGTTTTGGTCGACAGAGCCCGCCGGCGTACCCTGCGGCGCAGTACGAGTATCGAGGATGCGGGCAGGTGTGAGCGCGTTGTAGCGCGAGCCGCCCGCCGGTCCCCCGTACCAGCCAACAACGTCGAAGATGACGTGCACCTGGCCGCTGTTGTTGTAGATCTTCACATTGCCATCAACGCCAACCTTCACCGTCACCAGGTTCGGAACTGTCTGACCGGCCGAGAAGTTAAGATTCGATGCCAGCGGCCGCGGCACTCCCGTTGGGTAGACGGTCAGATAACTGCCCATCGTCGGCTCTGTCACCGTTGCATTGATCACGACGGCGGAGACGTTTGTGGCAGGCACGCCGCTCGCGCCGCCGGTGACATCGACGGTGATCTCAGAGTTCTGGCCGAGTTTTCCTGCGGGCACGCCCTGAGGGCCGGAGCGGGTATCCAAGAGCCGGTACGGCGTCAACGGGTGGTAATAGCCGAGCCCGCCGTCGCAGACGTCGCCGATGCCGTCGCCGTCCGTGTCGGCCTGGTCAAGGTTGGGGAAGAGCGGACAGTTGTCGGTAATGTCCGGTACGGTGTCGTTGTCATCATCTGGATCGCAGGCGTCGCCTTGTGCGTCGCTGTCTGCATTCGCCTGGTCCGTGTTCGCGGCCAGCGGACAGTTGTCGCTCCCGTCGGCCACCCCGTCGTTGTCGTCGTCAGGATCACAGGGGTTGCCCAGTCCGTCACTGTCAGTGTCGGTCTGATCAGGGCTCGACAGGGATGGACAGTTGTCGCAGGCGTCGCCCCTGCTGTCGCCGTCCGTGTTCTGCTGGCCAGGGTTCTGTGTCACCGGGCAGTTGTCCGGTGCGCTATCAAGCACGCCGTCGCCATCCGAATCGGCTGTGAAGCTCGCAGTCACACACTGGGCGAACTCGGAGGTGTTGCCGGCGGGGTCGGTGGCTGTCGCCGAAATCGACTGGCCTGCGAAGCCACCGACCGGGACGAACTCGCTGAAGTTGACGTCCCCCCCGGAATTCGTTGTGAAGTTGAACGATCCCAGTAACGTCGCACCCTCGCCGTAGTCGAAGGGCGAAGGGCCGTTGCAACTGCTATTGGCGAAGAATTGCAGCGTAAACGTAGTGCTGGCGATGCTGTTGAGTGATCCGGCCAGTGATGTGCCGTACGCACCGCTCACGACCGACGTGAGCGCAGGGTAGTTCTGGAGGTTGTTGGCTCCGGTGTCGGGGTCATCCAGGTCGTTGGGTGTGACGTCGTCGAGGCCGAGGTTGATGCCGAGACTGCCGTTAGAGTGGATCGAGTTGGAGAGCGCGGAGTTGCCCAAGCCTGAGTCGATCAATACGCCGTTGGTGCCGTTATAAGCTATCTCGTTGCCAGCGCCCGCCACCGTGCCGCCGATGGTGTTGTTTTGAGCGTTTCCGCCGACCTTCACGCCGTCGAACGTGTTGCCGAGTGCGCCGGTGCCGGCGGCGTCAGTGCCTATGCGGTTGCCCTGAACCAAGTTGTTCGGGGCGGGCGCGTTTCCAGCATTGATGAATACGCCGGCGTTGTTGTTTCCCGAAATGATGTTCCGCGCTTCAGCGGTCGTCCCACCAACGACTGTGTTAATGCCCCCGTTGATAGAGACGCCGTCTGTGGCGTTACCGAGGTCCACCGTGCCGCCAATGTCCGTTCCAATCAAGTTGCCTCGGACGATCGTGCCAGTGGACGCGGAGCCCACGATGTCCACTCCCGCAGCGTTGTTCGCGGAGATGACGTTTCGAGCGCCGGGAGCAACGCCTCCAACGATGTTCCCGGGCGAGGCTTGGATGAGCACGCCATCCCCCCCATTGCCCAGCGCAGCAGTTCCGTCCTTGTTCAAGCCGATGTAATTGCCCTGGATCAGGTTGCCGCTGCCACCGGCCGCGATCTCGATGCCGTGGTTGTTATCGGAGATAACGTTGCTTTGACCGGCGCCTGTCCCGCCTACGGCGTTACTATTCTGGCCGACGATGAAGACCCCGTCGCCGCCATTGCCCAGCGCGGCGAGCCCGGTCACGTCGGTGCCTATGTAGTTGCCCCTGATCATGTTGCCGGTTGCGGCGGTGCCCTGGATCAAGATGCCGTCCGCCTGGCCGGGGCCGTTGCCTGAGATGACGTTGCGGGCGCCGGCGGTAGCACCACCGATCTGGGTATTCTTTCCGCTATTGACACCGATTCCGGCGTTGAGAGTGTTGCCGATTGCCGCCGTTCCTGTGGCGTCTGTGCCTATAAGGTTGCCCTGCACAACCGTGCCATCCGCAGTGGAGCCGTTGACGTCAATGCCATAGGCATTGTTACCCGAGATGACGTTACCATCACCGGCGGCGGTGCCCCCGATTGTTACGCCCGCTGTGCCTACGCGCACGCCGGAGCCCGTGGTGAACTGTCCGTTGGCGATCCCCGCCGAGCCGGCGGCGTTAGTACCAATATAGTTCCCTTTAACCACGGTGCCTGAGGAAGCGCCGCTAACGCTAACGCCGTCGCTGTTGTTTCCCGAGATTACGTTTCGGGCCCCGGCGGAGTTGCCTCCGACAGTACTCGTGGGCGCCCCGTTGATCTGCACGCCGTCCTGGTTGTTCCCCAAGTCAGTTGTGCCGGCTGGGTTAGTACCAATGTAGTTGCCCAGAACGACGTTCCCAGTCGCGTTACCTGTGATGCTTCCTGACTTCTCGATGTGAACGCCATGGCTGAAGTTGCCGGAGAGGACGTTGCTCGCGCCAGCAACAGACCCGCCCACGATGTTGTCCGGGGCGCTGACGATGTGAACGCCACTGCCGAAGTTTGCAAGAGTTGAGCCGCCCGAAGCCTTCAGGCCGATAACGTTGCCCTGTACAAGGTTGCCACTTGCCGCACCGCCGCTTATCTCAATGCCATCTGAGTTATTACCCGCGATGAGGTTGCCCGCGCCGGCCGCCGTCCCGCCCATGGTATTGCCACTCGCTCCGTCTATTAGAACGCCGTCGAGGTTGTTCCCTTCATCCGTTGTCCCGAGGACGTTCGTGCCGATGAAGTTGCCGCGGACTACATTCCCTGTCGCACCTGCGCCAACGATTCGGATACCGCGCGCGTTCGCGCCAGTGACGCCGCGGCCGGAGCCCGCGATGATGTTGCAATCGCCGGTACAGGAGCCTGCGGAGAGGTTATCGGGGCCACCAATCGTGTTGCTAGGTGAACCGTTAATGAATATCGCATCATCCATAGTCCCCCAACCGCCGGCCGTGTCGCTCCCATCCGGCCTAATGCCGATGAAGTTACCCTTGATTACGTTGCCGCCCTGGCCTTCGATGTAGATGGCGTTGGCACCACCGTTGATCACCGAGCCAAGGTGCGTGATTACGAAGCCGCGTATAGTCGTTCCGCCGCCGATAATGCTGAAGCCATCAGACGCTCCTCCCGCCGTAGACCCATCCAGCCAGATGATTGGCTTATCGACCCAGCCAGGTTGTGAGGTAGCATCGATAACCACCGGCTGGCTGATTAGCGGCAGCGGGTCTTCGGGCTCAATGTGATAGACGCCTGTCCAACCCAAGGCGCCGTATCCCGGGTCACTCGTGGGTATGTTGAAGTTGATTGTATCGACGTCGGGTGTGGCGTTTGCCTCCTGAATCGCGGCGCGGAGAGTGCAATCGCCGACGCCCAGCGTCACTTCACACACGCCGTCGCCCGATGTCAGGTCACCACTGTCGCCCGTGTTGCTGACGGTATATACGTTCGCATTAGCATGCCCCGGGCCGGTGCCCGCGACCAGGCCTGCAGCGGCCACCAGGGCGATTATTATCAGGCCGATGTATTTCAAGAGAATTGCCTCCCTCCGCGTTGGAAGCGGTGTTCTTATGTAGGAAACGTCCGGTGTGAGCCGCGTGAGCCCGACGCGCCGGAGCTAATTGTTAAGTCGACAGTGATACAGACAGGCATGACCGTTCCCTAGGTGTCACAAATGTCAGGACGCCACTGAAGAGGGGTTCGTTGCATGGCGCCCGCCCGCCGCATTCGACCGGGAACCCACCGCTAAAAGAGGCAGACGCTTCCTGCCTGGCACGAGAAATGGGAGGAGAATGAAGGATGGTGCCCCCGGCAGGACTCGAACCTGCAACCCTCTGCTTAGAAGGCAGATGCTCTGTCCGTTGAGCTACGGGGGCCCAATCGTACGTGAGCCGCGCCCCAAAAACGGCCCTTATCCGGGAAAGCAGCCTAACGCTTTGCGCACGCCTTTCCGCACCGTATTTCATTGTAAGTCCTTCTCGCCCGCTAGCAAGTGATAAGCGACCAGGCGCGCCGCCTGCGGCCACCAGCGCCGCTGCACGGTCTCGCGCCAGACGCCCGGGAAGTCCTCCGCGGCGATGCGACGAATGCTCTTGCCGGCCGCGATGCCCACCAGGATGGTGCGCAGTCGGCGGGCTTCTCGGTCGCTCCCGCCTAAATCCGACATCGCCGCTTCGAGCGCCTTCATTAGCTGTCGCTGAAGCGCGTGCGCCTCGGCCAGCAGCCCACCGCCCTGGACGTCCGCCTGCACGCTCGACAGGTTCACAAGCTCGCTGTCGATCAGACCCCAGGGCCGGTTTAGGTTGAGGAGGGCCTGCATGACCAGGGGCAGGTAGCGGTCCGGGTTCCCCCTCCGCGAACGTCGCGTCCGCGGGGGCCGAGGCGGTCTCGCCCCTCCGTAAGTTAGTTGGGTGCTCATCGTTCCTCCGATGGAAATAGGCTGATCCGTTCATCGCGACCCGGCTTCGTCCAGAGCGGCGCCCGCAGGACGTCGGCTGCCGGCGCAGAGCGAAGTTCGCGCCAGTCAGCAAGCCTCGCCATCGTCGCTCCCGCCCGCTCCGCGGCAGCGGCTAAGCGATTAAGTCTGCCCGGCCCATGCCTCTTTGGCGCGACTAGGATCAGAATGCGCAGTGAACTTGTGCCGAAGGCTTTGTCGTAAAGCTCGGAGTCATAGATGGCGACGTAGCGCCTGAATTTCTGGTCCCAGTAAGAAACGGGCTTATCCGAAGCCTCCCATTCGACAAAGAAGGACACCGGCTTTGCTTCCTGCCCTTCGCTGCGGGCGATGCGGAGATACGCGTCCGGGACGAGCTGTCCCAACTCCGGGACCGGCCTGAGTTCTCGCTCGGAACGCCACTCCCGGAAGACGAGCCCGCTTTCCCTACAGGAGCGCAGGAAGCGCGCGGCCAGGCGGGCCAGTCCTAGAGCCGGCTTCTTATCTTCGGCCGCGAGCACCTCCTCCGCGAGCGCATAGCCTCGCTTTGCTGAAGGCGATACGTAATAGACATCCGGCTCGTTCACCGCTCGACCGCGGAGCTTGTTCAGGTAACCCATCTCAAAACAGCCTGCGAGCGAGCGTTGGGTGGCCGACGGCCAACGGCCGAAGAAGGCGTCCTGGATCGCATCCGAAGTCGCACAGCCCATCCGTGCTGTGAACACTACTGTTTCGATCTGTCGCTCGGTCAGCTGCCTATGCTTTGTCTTTCGGGGCCGTCTGAATCGCGGCCGTCGCCCTCGCTTCTCCTCCTTCTCCTCTTTTATTCCGTAAGCGTTTTCGGCGACCGAAATTGTGCTATCCGAACGCGGAAAGCCTTGATCACCTGGCGTGGTTACCGCAACCACCTCCTGAGACGCCTTGTTAATCCTCGTCCACATCGGGGCGTCTTCTCCCGTTGCCCACCACAAGTGGCGCCGACGTCGTCGCAGTTGCTCGCGTCAGGTCGTATGCTTGCGGTGCGTCCTCCTCAACAGGGTCGCCAGGTGGGAGATCCAAAGGAGGATCGGTCCAGAGCGTGAAAGGTGGCGGCATCCAGCCCGGCAGCGCGACCCGCATCGTCGCGCGGTAGTTCTCCTGTCGCATCAGGTCCTCCGCCGTCACCGGACGTCCGAATTTGTCGGCGACGAGCCGCGCATCCTCGAGCCCAACCCGGAAGACACACCAGGCCGCCGCGTTGGCATCGAGTGCGGAACGTACTTCAGAAGGCACCCCATGAAGGCTTTGTGTGGCCAGCAGCAGCTTTAGACGAGCTTCACGACCCTCGGCCAACAGCTTGATAACCACGGGGGCAGGCAGTCGGTGGGCCTCGTCGATCGCGAGAAAGTGGTCTCGAGTTCCTGCAGTGGAATGCGACAGGCGTCCTGCGGCGGTCAGTTGGACAAGGGAAGCGATGACGCCGGTCAAAAGGCCCGAGCCGCTCGGTCCGATCAAGCCCTCACCGGCGTTGACGATGAGGTGCTCGCCCTTACCCAGAAGCCCATAAAGATCCAGCTGCGGTTCCGCGGTGATCAGCCGACGGAAGAACGGGTTGGTGAGGATCGGCGAAAGGGCATTCACCACGGGTAATGCGGCGGCAAAGGCTTCCGAGCGGCTCTGACGATCGAGCTGGAGCTCCAAGAACGCGCGCGCCTCCTCGTCATTGGCTAATGGCAGATGGGCACGCCGCCAGTCCGCATCAAGAAGCAGGACTGGAAGTTGAGCGAGGCCGGAACCAGGAATCTGGACTAAGATCGTGCAGGCGCATCGGGTCAGCGCCTCCTGCCGGGGGCCCGGTCCCGTGTTTCCGGTCAGATGGCCGATAATTGCGGTCAAGTGTTCCACCATCAGGGCCGGATTTGGGGACGACCGCGCCAGCTTAATAGGATCGAGACCAAACGGTGGATCCGCACGGGCCGGATCAATGATGCGTAGCTTCTCCTCGTACCCTCGCGATCTGAGGATGAGCGCCAGACGCCTGGCGTGAGCACCTTTGGGATCAATGTAGACGACGCCGTGCATATGCGCGACGAGACCTAGGACCAAGGACTCACAGTACGTTGTCTTCCCGGCACCTGTTTCGCCCAGGACCAGCATGTGAGGGCTGCGCCCGTCGAGTGGTAGGAGCACCTGCGCCCGACGGCCGGCGCAGTAGGCTGTGCCAAGTCGAAGGCCCTCGAGCGAAACCGGCAAGCGCAGAGGGAGAACCGGAGCGGCGCCAGCAAGAATGGATGCAGGCCGCTTGGCAAACCCCGGCCCCCATATCGTGCACAACTCTTGGAGGGTAAGCGGCATTCGACCAGGCAGTCGCATCGAAAGCTCGTTTCGATACTGATCTGGTTGTCCGGGCGTCGCGGGCGCAAGTCGGCCAGCTCATTTGCTCGCTTACGGCTTGAGGCACCAATCGCGAGCCTGATCGCGGCGAGCATTTGCGGAGCCTCCGCCTTTGCCTCAATTGCTGCCGCGAGTTGCTTATCGGCTCGTGATGTCGCTTCCACCTCAACACGCCTAGCCAGCGACAACGAACGGCGACGCCATTTTCGGTCCTCAATCGCAGAAAGAACGATTTGGAGAAACATGCAATCGCCCTCGTGTAGCTCGGCAAGCAGCTGAAGCAGTCCGTCGATCGGAGTCAGGCTGGAGACCTCGTTTAGCGGGCCAAGGGGCACAGCCTGATCACGCAAGAGGCGGCACTCGAAGCCCAGCTGTAACAGAGCGAGAGGAACTGTGCCCGGATCATGCTCGGTTAAGATTCCCGGCCAGGCAGTTTTAAGGAGTCGCAATAATAGCGATGCCCGCCTCTCACTGGAAGCCCAGGCCCGCGCAAATGCCATCCGATGATCACCATAGAGCTCAAGTGCGACGCGGCCGGGCCCTCCCGCGAGCGGCGCGAGGGCGCACGATTGGACGGCGGGCCTGATTTCGGTTGTTGTTGGGAACCGCAACAGGACGGCAATGCCGTCGCCGCTATCGTTGGTTAAGTCCATCGGCTACTCCAGATCGGCGTCGTCGAAGCCGCCGAGGTCATAGAGCTCATCGCCTTGTCTCTGGCTGCGAGGATCGGCGTTCTCGTTGGATAACAGCCAAACCGTCAATGCCGCGAGGCAACCGAAGGTGGCCACCCCGATGGCGAAACCCGCTATTAGGCCGACTGCTACCACTGCAATTGCTGCCGCAACACACGCTGACTCCAATGGAAAAGCCCATGCCGAGGCGGTGAACCACGCGTGCTCGGTGTCTGTGAGGGCATAAAGACCAGGGTCGTCGGTGACGTAGAGCCACCAGTCGCGGCCGCGGCTGAAATAGTGAACGACAATGGCGACGAATAGCGCCGCCAACACCGTTAGAATTAGCCCGACGATTGCGTTGGCCAAGGCGTCAGAAGAGTTGTCGCGGCTCATATTCGTCGCGTTCCGATGAGCGGGCCGAGTTCAGCGTATCCTCGGTAACGTGGCCCCCTGACCGCGCCGTGTGCCCACTTCAGCCCGCAATAGATGCAAATGCCTGTCAGTTGGCACTTCGCTTCAGGTGGAACAGACGGCAGCCAGGCCACGCGCTGCGAGACGCGTGGGCGGCTGACTATTCCCTATCGATTCACGAGGGCGCTTGCGAGGACCTTTGATGTACTCTTGGGCGTGAGTGGTTCTTCTCAATATATCTTGCCTCTCCCCGTGTCACGGGCGATATACATGCAGTAGGTCGCCAGCAAGGCGCTCCAGGGCAGTCTTTCGAGGCAGACTCGCCTCCCGCCGAGCCGACGACGTGATGTTATTGAAGACATCCCAAGCCAAAAGGCTTGTGGATTGTTGGAGGGCAGGCGCAGCCATCCCGGCCCGAAGATCCGCGCGCCGCCTTCGTAAGGGCGAAACGATTCGCAGGCGCTGCTCTCGTTCCACGCCAAGCGCCCGATCGGCGAATTCCTCCGGCCGTGGGGAGTGACGATAAATGTACCGAGCCTGACGATGCAGGCTCTCGAAGAGATTATCAGTCAGGTTCTCGCTCACCAGCTGCTCGTACGTCGTGGTAAGGACCGCATGATCCACCGTGAACTCCTGAAGTTTTGCCTGAAACCCTCGGAGCCGAAGCTCGAATTTGACCCGCCAGTCGGTGCTGAAACGCAGCAGACCAAAACTTTCAGGAATCGCTGCACCGTTCGTGCATGCCAGTCGAAGTGTGTATCCGCGGGCTTGTGGCATCGGCCCACCCGTTTCGCTGCCCGTCACCGCTATGCCGACGCCACTGACGTCGCCGATGCGGGGCTCGAGTAGACGCGCTTCGCCGACTAATTCGACCTGGACCCCTGAGTCACTGATAGCGATGCGGAGCCAGTCCGCCTGAGGAGTCCAAACTTTTTGCACAACTTGCAGTAGCCTGCTCACGGAAACGGGCTCATAGCGAGGACGCCGTTGTTTGGCCCGGCTTTGCGTCCACTTCAACGGGTCAACGACCGCAACGATCACGTTACCCCGGCGAATTACGAGAGCCGCTTGCTGATGAAGGACTTTTAAGCGATCGAGGATCTCAGCGGTCAGATCGAGCGGTATTGAACTTGCGAATTTAGGTGGTACCTTAACGAGCCTGCAAATGTCGGCAAAGCCCTGCGATGTCAGCAGGTGCGGCTCGCCCTGAAAATCGAGTATAAGGCTGTCATCCAAAGAAATTTGATCAATGGCGATTTCCGTTCGGTCATAGTGGAACGTCCCCACGCATGCCTCCAACGCTTCTTCGAAACTGTCACATTCGAACCGTTGCTCCGGAGCCAGGACGTCAAGCGAGTCGACGGTCGCCACGTGGACTAATTCCTTTCCGGTGTCGGTTGGCCGCGCGTCATAAATTCAGGCTACGGCGCCTCCGGTGACCAACGTCTGTTCGCCCGAACGGGACGCTAATTTCCCCTTGACTCAGCTAGCAAGTCAGAATTTTCTTCAAAATAGACACGCTGATCGTCGGCAGTGTCAGATTCAACCGTCCGGTTGGGCGGTAATCTTACGGCGCGAGCGGAGTTCGTGGGGGAAGAGAATCGGGGGGGAGAAGGATGTTCGGCCAGGGTATTAGATCAATGTAAGTGACTTCCTCGGCGGGTCCCTCGCGCCGCTCGGCTAGTCGGCGCGTCATCGCCTTGAGTACGACGATGACGACCGTTTTCATCATCCCGCAGATCTCCATCACGCTGAACCCTAATCAATTCGCCCAGCCCCTCGTCGAGAAAAGTGTCGGTGCGCCCGGGCGCCTCTGGCAAATCGAGTATGAAGTCCAGCGCCGTAATCAAGGCCTTCGAGCTGAGCGGGAAATCAGCTGCACGTAGTGCCTTTAAGCACCCGTTTATTTTTCCCCGCAATTGGTTTCGGTGCATCCTCAGGAGCGCGTGGTTGCCGGCATTCTGTTCGACAACGGTCAGAGCCTGGTGGTACACAAGGCCAAGTGCGAGCATAGGATATTGCCGCAGGGGCGCTGCCTGAGTTGCATCGAATTCGATGATAGGATCTATCGAAGGAGATCGGTCGCTAGGTTTGTCTCCGAGGGTCGCGAGCTTGAGCAACACGTAATTGGCCAATGCGTCGTCGTCCCAAGGCCGGCGTTCTACATTCTCGATAGCGAACTGGGACGAGTTGTGGAAATCAGCCTGAATCATCGCTAACCTTACGAACTCGTTACTCAACGGGCAGTCCCTCCCGTCCGGCCCCTCGATTAAGTCGCTCACTATGCTAAATGCATGCTCATACTCGAGACGTTCAATCGCTGTCTGGTAGCCGCAGATGTCCGGGTCATGAACAGTGGGGGCTATGAGTTGGCGTCTAGTGGCGCTCACGTGACGTTTCCAAGTCTCTACGAAATTCCTGAGGTACGCGCGCCTGGCTGAAATGATTGCATCGTGGCGACGTGCGATCGACCAGATCGCGAGCCTTCCGGCCAACCGATCGTTGGGGAAGCGTGCGCGGATGAGGCCATTTCGTCCGAAATTTTGCCGGCTCCGTAGCTGTCTCCACTCGTTCTCGTTAAGCGCTTCTTTGATGAACACGTATGCATTGCTCGGCGGGATGCGAAAAATGGGCGCTCCTCCCGCTAACTGGAGCGCTGCGGATCTAGCGCACGCATCAAGGACGTCGCGAACCTGACTTCGCGACGTCCGGTCCGTTGTCGGTTCGGCTACAACCACGACCGCCGCCGTCCGGAGAACCTCGTCATCATCCTCGCAAACTTGTTCGATGATCCGAAGCAGATGATCCTCGAACTCGCTGTCGAACTCCTTGATTCGCTGGAAATAGTCGGGCCAGCGGAGTATTCGTTGGTCGGCCGCCTTATGTCCGTTCAAGCTTTCCGAGACGCATAAGATCAGGGCAATTAGCTCTGGCGTTTCGGACAGTTTGGTGTCTCCGTAGAGGCTAAGCGCGAGCTGACCAAGAGAATTAGCGGAACCGGGATGAATGTTGATGGGGATCGTCAGTGTTCTCAGCGGTTGGTCTTCTTCGCGCCAGTGTGAAGACGTCCATTCGGAAGCCCAATCGTTTGCAATCATCGCTC
>VBJT01000075.1:4124-17325 GCA_005880075.1 Chloroflexota bacterium | reverse complement strand
GGATGTCGTCCATCTCGACCCGTTGTGGCTGAAGGGACGCAAAGACAAGCGGCTTGACGGCTGTCACTTCGAGTGGGACGAGGACGCCTTCCCCGACCCGCAAGGCTTCGTCGACTGGCTCGGCGAGCGCGGCTTCAAGCTGAGCCTCTGGGAGATACCCTACGTCTACAACGACAGCAAGATGGCCCGCGAGGGCGAGGCGAACGGCTACTTCGCCCGCGACCCGGACGGCGGCCCAGCGAAGCCGTTGGAGAACCCCGAAGAAACGCTGCTGGTCGACTTTACCAATCCCGAGGCGGTGCGCTGGTGGCAGGATAAGCACCGGCCGTACCTGAAAATGGGTGTCGCGGCATTCAAGCCGGACTACGGAGAGGCGGTGCCGCCGGATGCCATCTTCTCAAACGACACCACCGGCGAGCAGATCCACAACCTCTACCCGCTGCTCTACAACAAAGCAGTGTACGAGGTGATGCGCGAAGAACACGGGGAGGCGATGCTTTTCTCGCGCTCCGGTTACGCTGGGTCGCAGCGCTACCCGATCAACTGGACCGGCGACGCCCCTTGCACCTGGGGCGGCATGGCCGCCACCCTGCGTGCGGGGCTCAGCCTGAGCATGAGCGGCATCAGCATGTGGAGCCATGACATCGGCGGCTTCTGGAACCCGAAGCTCTTCGAGCCGCCGGACCCGACCCTTTACATCCGCTGGGCCCAGTTCGGGCTGCTCTCCTCACACTCCCGCTTCCACGGCGAGCGCGGCCGCGAGCCCTGGTACTACGGCGAGAAGGCCGTCGAGGTCGTGCGCGAATTCGCCCGGCTGCGCTATCGTCTTCTTCCCTACATCTACTCGCTCGCCGAGGAGGCCGCCGCAACCGGCCTACCGGTCGTTCGCCCACTCCTGCTCGAATACCCGGACGACCAGTACCTCCTCGGGCCGGACCTGCTTGTCGTGCCCGTGATGAATGCCGAAGGGCGGGCGCTCGTCTATTTGCCCGATGGCGAGTGGCGCGACTGGTGGACCGGCAAAGTCAGCACCGGGCCGCGCCACCTACGCCTGGACGTGCCCATCGAGCGCCTGCCGCTCTATGCCCGCGCCACCGCCAACATACCGCTGGCCCCCGAAACGGCCCCGACGTCATCGTAGGGCCGAGGCACGCACGACCGGGCCTGATCAATCGGTACTCAAAAAACTGCGATTCGGACACTCGCTGCTGCACGGCTGTGCTCGCCCCAGCAGGCAGTGAGCGCGCCGGCTAGGCGAAGCCGAAGTCCCCGTCTGTCCCCGGGATGAACTTCCGCCAGCCCTCCTGGGACTCGAGGTACGGATAGAAGCTTCGCAGATAGCTGTACGTCGGCTGGTACGGGTCCTTGTGCAGGTGCATATGCGCTTCCTGCGGTGTGCGTCCGGCCTTGTGGTGGTTGCACGGCTTGCAGGCTGCCACGACGTTCTCCCAATCGTGGCCACCCCCGCGATGCCGGGGCAGCACGTGGTCCAGCGTCAGGTCTCGCGTCTGCTTTCCGCAGTACCGGGGTCTGCGGATGAGGTAGATCAGCCGGATTACGGACGGGATCTCGAATACGGCGGTTGGACTGTGCAGATACCCACGCCCGTTCTCAATGATCTCGGCCTTGCCGCGGTCCACCAATACAAAAGCCCGCCGGACGTTGCACACGTTCAGCGGCTCGTAATTCTGGTTTAGTACTAATACTGGTAAGGCTGGCCCCAACTTCAGTCACCACCGCCGCCATAGTAGCAGACGCTCAATAAACCCCGCAATCCTACCATATTGAATGCGTTGAAAAACACTTCACGTGTCCCCAGAGCGCCTAGCCGGGTGGAGGCTGGGATGTCAGGAAGCGCTCGATCCGGGCGTCAAAATTGTCGGGCAGCACATGCAACAAGACATCGGCATCATCCACGAAGTAAGGTGCGAGTTCAGAGCCCGCCACGGCATCATCCAGGCCAAGGCTCGGATACGCCGCGAACACAATTAAAAGCGCTTGAACAACGATCAGCCCCTTAAGAAATCCGAAGACGGCGCCGCCGGCGCGGTCCGCCCAGCCGAGCATCAGGAGCGAAGCCGTCCGGGTAAGCAGCAAAGCGACGATCTGCCCGAATAGATAGACGGCGCCTACCAGTATGAGGAAAGAGACGGCCTGCGCCGCATCCTCATCATCCATAAACACCAGGATGTCCGCGGCTAGATCGTCGTACAGCAGACCTGCGATTACTATCCCGAGGATCGCCGCCACCAGGGTGACCGCCTCGCGTATCAGGCCTGCCGCGTAGGCGGCGGCTACGAAGCCGATGATTACGAAGATAATTGCGAAGTCAAGCCAGTTCATTTTGGGTCAATTGCCGCGGTAGCACGTGTAAACGAACCGTCGCGCGGCTGGCTACTCGTGCAGCGGCGCGCAAACTGGTGTACGGCGACGACGGCCCCGACGATCAGAGCGCCGGCGTAGTAGCCACCGAGCACGTCGCTCGGCCAGTGGTGCCCAACGTATATTCGCTGAATGCCGGTCAGCACGGTGATCGCCACGCATGCTGCCTGCAGCGGCAAGCGCAGTCTCATATCGCGGATGTGGAGCGCTGCGAAATAGAAGATGAGGCCGTAGAGCACGAAAGCGGCCGTCGCATGCCCGCTCGGGAACGAGAATGTAGAAGGCTGGTCCTCGAAATGAACGAGGGCTGCGGATGGCCGGGGCCGCTCGATCAGCTCTTTGAGCACCCACGTGATCAAGACGCGCGCCGCCACCGTGATCGGCAGGATGAGCGCTCCTGCCATATCTCGAGCAAGGAACAACGCGGCAACAGCCACGCCGCATATAGGGATGACCTCTGGCAGGTCCGAGGAGCCTGCCGCCGAATCGAGAGCCCGGCCGAAGCCCGTAAAGTCAATGTTCTGCATGCGGTGCGCCAACCACAAGTCACCCGGGAACGTATCATTGAATGCGGCGAGGACGCTAAGCATCACAAAACCGGCCAGCGCCGCAGCCCAGGCGATCAAGACAAGCGGCCGTATGCTCACTCCACCATCATAGACGCGGCGGGAGACAGGCAAATCGAATGCTCGCCGGTGGATGGGACCAACTTTCCTCGCGCCGCCGTCGCGCACTTGGCGCGATGTTGCTCTCTATCGATTCGATCGCCGCCGCAATCGTGATGTCTTTTCGAACTCGTGTGTAACTCTGTCGGAATTTATCCTCATCGGCTTTGCGGATTTGTTGTGTACCGGTGATCGCGGGCACTTTTGTTGCGCTCTACTTCTCGCGGTAACGGCTCTCGTATAGGATTAGAAAGCGCCGGTGCGCCGGCAAGGAGTTCACCGATCGACGAGACGCGACTCAAGGAGCTACTGCAGGCCATCCGCGACGGCTATCTGCCGGTTGATGACGCGCTCGAGCGCCTGCGACATCTTCCCTATGAGGACCTGGGCTTCGCATCGCTGGACCACCATCGTGCGTTACGCAAAGGCTTCCCAGAAGTCGTTCTCGGCCAGGGTAAGACGCCCGAGCAGGCGGCAACCATCGCCGAGAGGCTCGTGGCGAGTAGCGACCGGCTGCTCGTCACCCGCGCGGACATCGAGATGTATCGCGCGGTCAAGGAGCGCCTTCCGGACGCCGTGTATCATGCCCCGGCTCGGGCGGTAACGCTGGACCGAAGCAAGGAGCCGCGCCGGCCGGGCGTCGCCGTCTGCTGCGCCGGCACATCCGACGTCCCGGTCGCGGAGGAAGCCGCAGTTACGGCGCAGCTGATGGGCAGCGCCGTCGACCGCATGTTCGATGTAGGCGTCGCCGGCCTCCACCGGCTTCTCGACAAACTCGAACGGCTGCGAGCGGCAAAGGCCCTCGTTGTCGTTGCGGGCATGGAAGGCGCCCTTCCGAGCGTTGTCGCCGGCCTCGTCGCTGCGCCTGTGATCGCGGTACCGACGTCGATCGGCTACGGCGCGAGCTTCGGCGGCCTGGCGCCGCTCTTGGCCATGCTGAACGCCTGCGCGGCCGGCGTCGCGGTGGTCAACATTGATAACGGCTTCGGCGCCGGCTACCTCGCCGCCGTCATCAACCGCCAGTCGTGGGGCACAACCGAGGGCTGACAGCGGACGACGATGAGCCGTCTCGCTTATCTCGACTGCTTCTCCGGCATTAGCGGGGACATGCTCCTCGGTGCCATCATCGATTGCGGCGTTTCCGTCGAGGATCTGAGCGGCGAGCTACGCAAGCTGCCCCTCAACGGCTATACACTCTCGGCGAAAAAGGCTACGCGGGCTGGCCTTTCGGCCACGCAGGCGCTCGTCGAGGTGGCTGGCGAGCTGGCCCCACGTATGCTCGGCGAAGTATTAGAAATCATCGACGCGTCCGGCCTGCCTAATAACGACAGAGAGACAGGCGCACGGATCTTCCGCCGCCTAGCTGAGGCAGAAGCCCGGGTCCATGGCGAGACTGTAGAGACCGTCCACCTTCATGATGTCGGTGCTATCGACGCCATCGTCGACGTCATGGGGACGTTGGCCGGCCTGCGCCTCCTTGACGTGAACAAAGTCTTCGCATCTCCGCTTCCTGCGGGGACCGGCGCCGTCAACGGGCCGCATGGCAAGCTGCCGGTGCCGGCTCCAGCGACGCTCGAGCTGCTCTCACGGGCGAAAGTCCCTCTTCGGTCCGCAGACGGGGCAGGGGGCGAACTCGTCACGCCCACCGGCGCGGCAATCGTAACAATGATCGCGAGTTTCGGGCGGCCGCCGATGACCATCGATCGTGTCGGCTACGGCGCCGGTTCACGAGATATCGAGGGGCGGCCGAACGTGCTCCGCATCTGGCTCGGCGAGCGCATGGCTGGTGGCGCGCGTCAAATGGTACTTGTCGAGACCAACATTGACGATATGACCGGCGAAATGCTCGCCTACGCCCGCGATAAGCTGCTCGAAGCAGGCGCAGCGGACGTCTGGTTCACGCCCATCCAGATGAAAAAGGGCCGCCCCGGCCTAATGCTTTCGGTCATCTGCAGTGAGGCCCAGGAGGAAGCGGTCGCTAAGCTCCTCCTGCGAGAGACCTCAACCCTCGGTGTGCGCGTCAAACGGGCGCATCGCTGGGAAGCCGAACGTGAGGTGATTGAGTTTGAGTCGTCGCTGGGCCCGGCCGCCGTTAAGATCAAGCGCCTCCCGGGCGAGCCGCCATCCATCGGCCCCGAGTACGAGGCGTGCAAGAAGCTTGCGGAAGCCACGGGACTACCTCTGGCAGAGGTATACCGGATCGTGCAAGGGGAAGGCGAGACTAGGCTGTAGGGGCGCGGGCTTGACCCCCCATATGTCGTTCCAAGCGACGACCGGGCGTGGTTGCGGTGCGCCCCTAGACGAACGGAGACATACCCGGGCCAGGCCGCGCGTTCGCGGTCGACGCCTTTACCACTGCCGTGCCCGCGACGATGTCACCGAGCCGCTGCTTCTTTTCTGTCGCGGCGATGAACAGCAGACCAACAACGTAAAGCCCAAACGGGAAAGAGTCGACAAACCGAATTAGATTACGGATAAGAACCGCTCCGAGGCCATACGGTGCTCCACTCACCTTTATAACTCTAAGGCCTAATATCAATTTGCCGATTGTCGCTCCGAATAGCATCTCGAGAACAACGTAGTAACCGTATAAGATTGCCAGGTAGAGAAGAAACTGCTCATTCCAGAGACCAACTCGCACGGTCTGGTTGTTCCCGCTGCCCTGCTCAACGTCGGCGAAAGCCAATGCCATTACGGTAAACAGAACGACCATCAAGAAGCCGTCAATGAGACCCGCAATAAGGCGCTGACCCGTGGCTGTGCTTGCCCGTTGGACGTCCGGTATTCCTTGGAAGGAGAAGCGGCAATATCCGCAGAACTTCGCGTCCGGCGAGGCGAACCTCCCGCAGGAGGGACACAGCGACCCAGCAGGCGAAGACCCCGACGCCGATCCAGGGCGATCGGCGATGCTCTGCGCCACGCGCTCGGCCCGCGCCTCCTCCTCGCTACGCTGGCGCTCCACGCAGTCGGCGCAAAACTGGCCGCCCTGCGTGTAAGAGCCGCAGTGCAGGCACCTGACAGTGGCAAATCCACTACTCATTGCAGGATTAAAGACCGCATTGGGGCGCCTGGAGTTACAGCGGCGAGTTGCCGATTCTAGATGACCATCGACGAGAATCAGTGCTGTCGAGCGAGCTGTGGATCCTTAGGAAGCCAGCCGGTTGCCGCACTCGCCGCAGTACTTCGCGCCCGACACCGTTTCGCCACCGTTGCGTAGCCGGCGGAGTGGCCTTCGCGGCTGGCGCAGTTGTTGCCTTGCGCCGGCGCTGTCTCATCGGCGCCTCTGGGATCACAGTCGTCTCAGAAGGAGCCGTACGCGCCTCGCGGGAACCATTGTGGAAGAGGCGGCCAAAGACGATCGCCGCACCGATCGTCACAAGGCAGAAAAGCGCAAGCATCCCGGACTCATGTTACAGCAGGAACTTCCGGATCGCCCATGCCACTCCATCCTCATCGTTCGAAGGAGCGACATGGAGGGCTGCCCGCTGTACTTCGTCAGGCGCGTTCCTCATGGCGATCCCCAGGCCGGCCAATCTGAACATCCCAATGTCGGACTCCGAATCGCCCATCGCGATCGCCTGCTCGGGAGGGACACCGAGCTCGCTAAGAACGACCTCGAGGGCACGGGCCTTGTCCGCCTCTGGGTGCGTGAGTATCACATAATGAGCGCTGTTGTTCGGCCGGTTGATCGAGAAACGGGCTCGGCCGTCATAGTCGGGGAGGAACCGGCTCGAGATCTCCTTGACCGCCTCCTCGCCGAAGACAAGCACGCAAGTAGGCGGTCCCTCATCGACATGGTCCGACTGGTGCTCAGCTATCTTCAGGCCGCCTGGCAAACGCTCCGGAATGATCCCCGGCCGCATCTGCATGTAAGTCACTTCCCCGATCGTCGTGAACATTTCCCACCCGCGCTCATCGCCGATGGTCGTTACCGCGCGAGCCAGATTCTGGTCCAGGTATAGATGAATCAGCTCATGGCCGTCGGTCGGCCGCTTCACGAGAGCCCCATTGCTGCAGATCAGCGGCGTTTCGACGCCCAGGCGGGAAGCTGTGCGGAGCGCGATGCCGTAGAAGCGCGCAGTAGCGAGGACCACCAATACGCCGCGCTCCATCGCCGTGCCGACCGCCTCGTCGTTGGTCTCGGATAGTCGAAGTCCACTGTTAAGTAACGTGCCATCAAGATCGACCGCGAGCAGCTTGTACATCAGGAACGAACCGTATTATAGCCGGATACTTGTAGGCGTTTCGATAAACGTATCCTTGCCTCCGGCGGTTGTGGAAAAGGGGGTTGACCAAGAGAGTGGGGGTATTAGCATTGACACATCCCCCTAGGAGCGGAGTGGCTGCGAGGATGCCAGCTATGCGACAATCGATGCTCACGAGAACATCTTCCCTGGCGAGTGACCTTGGTTCTCTCGCCGGTCTATACCGCACAGTCTTTTGGATGATCGGCAGGAAGAGTCAATACGGCCGTATCTGGCCACGCGAGGCGGATATGGGACCGAATGAGTCTCTCCCCGTCCCGCCCCCAGCGCCGCTCGCCTCTTTCGAGGTTTCGCACACAACAGCAGTGGAAGCCGGGGTGCGCGACTAGCCTCGACTACGTCGTAAAAGATTCCGGGTCGGGCTTGCCCGGCCCGGTTGCTTATTGGAAGGTAGTCTTGGCTGAGTCAAGCTAATCTTTTTAATGACCACTTCGGATCTCGAGTACTGGGAGATCTGGTATCCGCAAGCGGCGGCTACGGGCCTCCTCATAGCGCGCGGACAATTGCAGCGAACCGACACGCTGTTCCTCCATTCCGCCCCAGAAGTGGTCACGGTCGAAATCTCGGACAACGAAGGCCGACGCCTGGCTTACGGGGCCAATCTTGAGCGCACGCAGGACTCACCCATGTGCAAACTGCGAAGAGAGAGTGATTTGATCAGCCGGGAAGACATTTGGCCGGGCGCCGAAGATTTCGAGACGCCCGTGATCCTGCCGGGAGGCGAGGTCGGAATCCTCAAAAGCTGGTGGAATTCCGAGGACTGGATGGAGTGGCGCTGGCAGGTCGAGTTCTGCAACTCGCGGCGGTAGAGATGAAGGTCAGGCCCGCATTTTCGGGAGGACACCCGCCGCATAAGCCTCAACATGCGGCATAAAGTCGTTGGGCGCAGGTACGATCGGCACCAGGATGAAATGCTCGACTCCGGCCTCAACGAAGTCGGCGAGCCGCGCTGCGCATTCGCTCGCGCTGCCCATCACGACGTAACGGTCGACGATTTTCTCGAAGGGCTGGTTATAGCGGCGTGAGAGGTCGGCGGCGGCGATGGTCTTTGCTTCATTGTAGGTATCCGCGAGACAAATGAACTGGTATGTCGCCCCGGTGATCGTGCTCGGATCGCGCCCTACCTTATCGGCGTACTCGCGTGTTTTGGCGAGCCCATCGCGAAACTGTTCGGGCGAGAACAGGTACGGAAGATAACCATCACCCAGGCGCCCCGCGCGTCGCATCGCAGCCTCAGAGCGCCCGGCGATCCACACAGGAGGCCCGCCGGGCTGCACCGGTTTGGGGGCAAGCGTCACGCCGTCGAGCTTCGTAAAGCGGCCTTCGAACCGTATGTTGTCTTGCCCGTATAGAAGCTTCATGACGCGCAGGGCTTCATCGGCGCGGGCCCCGCGCTCGCGCACCGGCACGCCCACCGCCTCGAACTCCTTTGGATATTCGCCGCCCACGCCGGCGCCGAGAATGACCCGCCCGCCAGAGATGTTATCGACGGAGGCGATTTCCTTCGCCGCCAAAGCGGCCGGGCGCAGTGGAAGAAGAAGGACTGCGGTGCCCAGACGAATGCGCGAGGTTAGCGCCGCCATCGCCGCGAGCGGCGTAAGGGCATCGAAGGTTGGGAAGTAGAAGAAGATGTGCTCGCTCGTCCAAGCCGAGTCGTAACCCAGCTCTTCGATGCGCGAGACTTCTTGCCACTGATGGGGCCAGAGGTTGATGCCAAACTGAAGGGGCACGACGGGGCAAGATTAGCACGGCGGAAGGAGTAGGGATCGAGATTCAGGGACGCCGAGGCGTTTTCAGTGAATCTTCGCCGTTAGTAGGGAGACGTGAAGAAGCGCCATATCGCCTCCAGGGCCTCGGTTGCCGTAAACCCCTCGAACCACTGGCCCACGTGGAGCATGTACTCATGGAACATCTTCGCCGCAAAGACGACAGCGAGCGCGACAATCAGTTGCTTCCGCGAGTAGCGAAATGGGATGGCGAAGCGAATGAACGGTCCGATTACTGGCCAAGACGAGGGCCCCTGGGTCCGGCTGCGCTGTCCTTCGGAGAAGGGGCCGGCTTCCACATGAGAGTGACGCGTCGGATGTTTGGTCACTGTTGGCTCATAGCTTGAAGCGTAGGAGATTCGGTGTTGCTCGGCCTCCTCCCAACCGAAGTGCTTGAGCGCCGCTACGAAGATGAACCAGTACTCGAAAGCATTGGGAAAGAGAATTAGGACAGCCCTATCACCCGTGACCTCGAATGCTACCGAACCAACCAGGCGAAAGGCGTACAGAGCGGCGGCGATATTGCGGGGAGTCGGTTGCCATCGGAGTGCGACCAGCAGAAATGTCAGCATGTAGACCTGGTCGAGCGATTTGTCGAAGCGCTGGTAGTCCTTTACGCCGCCGAGATCGAGCCAATCGCGCAGGAACAGATCGCTAAGATCGACAAAAATAGCGATGAACGCGCCGGCCAGCGGCCAACGGAGGACAGGCAGAGACCCGGCCACGCGCACAGCAGCGATGATCCACATCTCTGTTGTCATGGATGGATGGTAGTGCCGAGTATCGTATGTCCAGTGCCGAGTTCGCATTGGCGGGTGAGCAACTAACTGGCGGCCGGGCGGTTGCTCAGCTCACCGTTCTTCCTTGACGTGCGCGTAAAAGTTACGGTATTGTGCAGGCGCCAACGGCCCCTTCACGAGAGGAGCGCCCAATGCCCACCGTCAAGGTCAACAACCTGAGTATGGAGTACTACGCTGAGGGCTCGGGGCCGCCGCTACTTCTAATCATGGGTCTCGGTGGGCAGGCGTCCTCATGGGGTGAGCCGCTCCTCGAAGGATTACAGGAGCACTTCCAGACAATTCGCTTCTCGAACCGTGGCACCGGCGGCACCGATAAGCCCGCAGGTGGCTACACGATCCGGCAAATGGCCAGTGACGCGGCGGGGCTTATGGAGGCGATCGGGTTGAACCAGGCGCATGTCTTCGGCATTTCGATGGGCGGGATGATCGCGCAGGAGCTGGCGCTAAACCATCCGGAACGGGTGCAGGGCCTCGTGTTGGGATGCACGACGTGCGGCCCAGTGCACAGCATCCCAGTGCCTGCGCAAACGCTCGCGCAGTTCGGCCAGATCATGCAGTTGCCAATGGAAGAGAGAATCGAGCGATTTTGGGAGATCACGGTGACACCGGAATTCGAGGAAGAACGGGCGGACTTCCTCAGGCGTATCCTGGAACTCGGAGTAGCGACGCCGACTCCGATGGAGACGTTCGGCCTTCAGTTCGCTGCAATACAGGGGATGGAAACGTATGACCGCCTGCCACAGATAGAATCGCCGGCGCTGATCATTCACGGCAATCGCGATATGCTCGTGCCTGTCGGCAACGCCGACGTTCTGCACGAACGGATACCGGGATCACGCATACGGATTGTGCAAGGGACAGGCCACTGTTTCTTCTGGGAAAAACCCGAACAAGTGATCGCCGAGCTTGTGCGGTTTCTAGCCACGGTGTCTGTCGCCGCCTAGGAGTAGGACTCGAACAAGAGAACATATCCGCAAAGGCTCAACAACGGCAGGAGACAACGCGATGAGACTCAAAGACAAGGTTTCGATCATCACAGGGGCGGCTTCGGGGATAGGGAAAGCGACGGCGCTCGTATTCGCGCGGGAGGGTGCGAAGGTGATGTGCGCGGACGTGAATGTCGACGGGGCCGAGTCCGTAGTGCGGCAGATTGCTGATACGGGCGGGGAAGCGGAAGCGATTAAGGTGGATGTCTCCCTCGAAGCTGACGTCAAAAATATGATCTCTCAAACGGTAGCGCGCTGGGGCCGGCTCGACATTCTCTACAACAACGCCGGGATTGGCTACGGCATGCCGGTGACACAAGTCCCGGAGAGCGAGTGGGACCGGCTCATCGACATCAACCTCAAGGGCGTCTTCCTCGGTTGCAAACACGCAATTCCCGAAATGCTTAAGAACGAGGGCGGCGCCATTATTAACACCGCCTCGGATGCCGGCTTGGTCGGCACTGCCATGCTCTCGCCCTACTGCGCCTCGAAGGGAGGGGTAGTCCTGCTCACGAAGTCTCTCGCCGTTGAATGGGGCGCGATGGGCATTCGGGTAAATTGCGTGTGCCCGAGTGTGATCCGAACGCCGATCCTTGACCCGTTCCTTCAGCGGGCGCAAGCGATGGGTGCCACTCCAGAGGAACTGTGGGAACGGATGGCGAGGGTTCACCCGGTCGGCCGCGTAGGTGAGCCGGAGGAGGTAGGGCGAGCGGTGGCATTTCTGGCTTCGGACGAAGCGTCGTTCATTACGGGAGTCGCTCTCCCAGTAGACGGAGGGTTCCAGGCAGGGCCTCCGGGCGGCTACGGGGGCGACCAGCGAGTCATCAGTGGCCAGCGCGCGCAATGAAGGGCCCGGCACGGTGCTGAGAAGCCCCCTGGGTCAACAATTTATCTAGAACGGTATGCGGAGTGTGACTGAGTCCCGGGAGAAGGAGTAAGCACCGATGAAGTTTGGACTGATCTACGAGCTGCAGCAACAGAAGCCATGGGTTGAAAATCAAGAGTACAAGACGTACCACGAAGCGCTTGAACAGATCGAACTGGCCGATAAAGTGGGGTTCGATTACGTCTGGGAGGTCGAGCACCACTTCCTGGTCGAGTACTCACATTCGTCGGCCCCCGAGGTGTTTCTGGCGGCGGCAAGCCAGCGTACGAAGAACATCCGTATCGGGCAGGGCGTGGCGCTTCTTCCGAACCCCTTCAACCATCCAATTCGGGTGGCGGAACGAGCCGCAGCCCTAGACATCGTGTCGGATGGGCGGCTGGAGCTGGGGACGGGACGCTCGATCACCGAGCAAGAGCTTGGTGGCTTCGGCATCGACCCGGCAGACTCGCGCGCGATGTGGGAAGAAGCGATCCAAATGATCCCGAAGATGTGGACGAACGAGACGTTTGCCTGGGAGGGCGACTACTTCGTCGTGCCCCCTCGCATGGTGCTGCCAAAGCCGATCCAGAAACCGCACCCGCCGCTCTGGATGGCCTGCACGCAGCCAGACAGCTTTCGCATCGCCGGGTCAAAGGGGCTGGGGGCGCTGTCGTTTGGATTCATTGCGCCCGGGGTGCTCGAGGCCTCGCTCTCGATCTATCGAGATGCGATCAGTAACGCAGACCCGGTTGGCGAGTTCGTGAACAATCAGTTCGCGGCCACCAGCTTCGCGTGCGTCGCGCCGACTGACGACGAGGCACTTGAGTTTGGCAAGCCTGCCGCGGAGTTCTTCCAGGAAGCCATCGGCATCCTCTTCGTGCCGTGGGCGAAGAAGGCAGATGCACCCTCCTCGTACCAGTACTACGTTAGCCTCGCGCAGATGGCTGAAGAACGGCTGAAACAGGACCCAGACGGGGCGTTTCGCTTCCAGGAGCAGTGGGACTCAGGGACCCTTTGCATCGGCAGCCCGGAGCGGGTTCGCGATGCCGTTCAGAAGTACGTGGACGCCGGCTGCGACCAACTTATCGTGATGGTGCAAGTGGGCCGCATCCCGCACGAGAAGGTGATGCAGACGATAAAGCTGATGGGCGAAGAGGTAATTCCGCACTTCCAAAGGGCGCCCACAGCCGGGGCGGCGCCAGCCTAGAGCGAGTCGCGCCCAATCTCACTCACTCGTACGGGATCAGCGCGCAGCGAGCGTGAACGGTTCACTTTGGCTATGTGGCGGGCGTTGTAACGCTCTTGTTAGGCCGCTCGCATAGCCTTTGACGGGTCTCTGATCATCTTCTATGTAAGGTGTTATTTGTAAGCGAGTACCGGAAGGGAAGGAGGAGTCTTCATGGCCACGATAGAAAAGTCGGTCGATGTCGAAGCGCCGATATCAACGGTTTACAACCAGTGGACCCAGTTTG
>VBJT01000075.1:0-4046 GCA_005880075.1 Chloroflexota bacterium | reverse complement strand
ATCACGGAGCAGAAGCCTGACGAACGAATCGCCTGGACCAGCGAAGGTGGCACGTTTACGTCCGGAGTGGTTACCTTCCACAGGCTGGATGAAAACCGGACCCGGGTGATGCTTCAGATGGAGTATGACCCGGAGAGCATAGTCGAGGAAGTCGGCGATAAGCTTGGGTTCGTAACGCGTCGGGTTCAGGGTGACCTGCACCGCTTCAAAGAATTCATCGAGTCTCGAGGCGTCGAAACAGGTGCCTGGCGCGGTAAGATCGAGCGCCCAGTGCCGTAGAGAAAAAGAAAGCACTCAAAAGCCGCCGCCTTTAAGGTGGCGGCTTTTCTATTCAGCTACGGCGCCCCACGGCCCAACAATATCGCCAAGCAATTGTGTCAGTTCTGAGCAGTATCGCACGGAAGGAAGCTCCATCACGACTTCTTCTCCGTCACGCTGGCGGATAGCCAAGCGGGCTTCGGCCTCGCCCGAGTAATCTCCGATAGTGGCGAGGAGTGCTCGCAGACGTTCTTGGTCGCCGTCTTCGTCGTCGGTCTCTTCTAAGACGATGCTAAGGGCGGACGGGCCGGCGTCTGGACTCGCGGGCGCGGGCGACTCTTTAGCGAGGTAACCATCGTCTGGTGCTGGGCGGTCGCCCTTCTTGTTGCCATTGTGGCGTCGCCGAAGGTTATACGACGGTTCATTGGTAGTGAGCAGTTCGTTCAGGTCGAAGGACGGATCGCCATAAAGCGCTGCGGTCTGGACAGAGAGCTGAAGACGATCGTCTCGCGCTTTGACGCGGATCTTTACGACGACGATATTGCCCGGCTGCCAGATCTCGCGCGTCTGCTCCCATGTCTCAGGCCAAACGGTCACCTCGACGCTTCCAGTGATATCCTCGAGCTCTGCTGCGAGAAATGCCCGACCGTCGCGGGTGCTGAGAGAACGCATCCCCGAAACGACGCCCCCGACAACGAGGTCCCGGCCCGATAATTCGGCATTGATTTCGACCAGACCGCATGACAGGACACTGCGAAGCTCCTGAGCAACTCGCGCGAAAGGATGTTCCGAGAGGTAAATGCCGAGGAGTTCCTTTTCCCAGGTGAGCTTCTGTTGCTGGTTCGCTTCTGGCACTGCTTCCAATTGCGGCCCCTGAATCGAGGGCCCATCATCGCCAATGAGATCGAAAAGCGATGTCTGCCCTGATTCACGTTGCTTCTGTTCTCTTTGCGCGTACCCAATCAGGCGATCGAGGTTCGCGAGAATCTCAGCCCGCTCGGCCAGCGTGTCGAAGGCGCCGGCTTTGATTAGGCTTTCCAGCGCGCGCTTGTTGAGATACCCAGTGCCGACCCGTTCGAAAACGTCATGAATCGTCTGGAAGGGCCCACCGACCGCTCGCACTTCGATGATTCCTTCTGCGACGCCCTCTCCAACATTTTTTACACACGCGAGGCCAAAGCGAATTGGCTGCTTACCGTCCTCGCGGCTCTCCAGAGAAAAGCTTACGGCGCTGTGGTTAACATCGGGTGGCTCTACGGGGATGCCTGAGCGGACGCACTCAGCGTATGCCTCGGCAACGCGCTGCTGGCCGCCCGCCATCATCATTAACGCGGTCATGTACTCGGCCGGATAGTTCGCCTTGAGGTATGCCGTCTGATAGGCGATTGTTCCATAGGACACGGCGTGGGCCTTGTTAAAGGCATAGCCAGCGAACGGCTCGATGAGGTCGTATATCTGCTTGGCTTCTTCCGTCATGTACCCTTTCGCGGCCGCACCCTTTAGGAAGCGCTCTTCCTCCGCATGCATCATGGCGCGGACTTTCTTGCCCATCGCCTTGCGCATTACATCGGCCTGTCCGAGTGAGTAGCCGGCAAATTTTTGGGCGATGAGGAGGACCTGGTCCTGGTACACGATGACTCCGTATGTCTCATCGAGGATGTCGGCAAGGTCTGGATGAGGATAGTGGATTGCTTCCAGGCCATGCTTAGCGCGAACGTAGGTCGGGATGTGCTGCATCGGACCGGGGCGGTAGAGAGCGACCATTGCAGCGAGGTCTTGTATCGAGGACGGTCGCAACTCCTGCACGTAGCGCGTCATTCCGCCAGATTCCAGTTGGAACACCCCAAAAGTTTCCCCGCGGGCAAGCATTTCGTACGTCTTGCCGTCTCCATCAGGCAGGTGCGAGACATCGAGCCTCGTTCCATGCACCTGCTCGATCACCTGGACCGCCGTCCCGAGTATCGTGAGGTTGGTAAGGCCCAAGAAGTCCATTTTTAGAAGCCCCAACTCCGCGACATCCCACATGCCGAACTGCGTCGTGGGCAGCGAGTTCGGGTCACCGGAAGAGGGGCGCTGAAGGGGCAGGAAACTGACCAGCGGTTCGGGGGCGATCACGACCCCTGCCGCGTGGGTGCTGGCGTGACGGGCAACGCCTTCGAGCTCGCGGGCGGTATCGATTAGCTTGGCAATCTGCTCGTCCGCTTCGTAGAGGTCCTTGAATTCGGAGCTCTCCTCAAATGCCTTCTCGATGGTCATTGTGCCGAAAGAGGCCGGCATTACGGGCACCAGCCGCGCCACGCGGTCGACATCCGCATAGCTCATTCCCAGCGCCCGGCCGACATCGCGGATAGAGGCTTTAGCGCCGAGGGTGCCGAACGTTATGATCTGGGCCACGCGGTCGTGACCGTACTTTTCGGCGGCGTAACGGATCATCTCATCACGACGGTCTTCGGCGAAGTCGAGATCGACATCCGGCATTTCCCGGCGCTCGACGTTTAGGAATCGCTCGAAAACCAGCCGGTGTTCGAGCGGGTCAATATCGGTTACACCGAGGACATAAAGGATGATCGAGGCGGCCGCCGACCCTCGCACGGCCATCAGGATGCAACGCTCGCGAGCATACTGTGAGAAATCGTGGACGACGAGGATGTAGTCGGCGAATCCAGTCTGCGCGACGACGTCTAGCTCGTAGTCAAGCCGGCGCCGCGCCTCATCAGCTTCGCTGGGATATCGCCGGGCGAGACCTTCGAGGCAGAGACGCGAAAGATGCCCGTCGGCGCTGAACCCGGCCGGGATCTCCGCTCTCGGCAGTTGCACACGGCCGAACTCAAGATTTAGGTCGCACATCTCGGCGATTGACCACGTATTGTCGATTGCTTGCGGCAAATCGGCAAAGAGACGCCGTATTTCGTCTTCGGACTTGAGGTAGTAGCAGGCCGGGTCGCCCGCCATCTTCAGGCGGTTCTCCTGCTGCACGGTGGAATTAGTGCCAATGCACAGAAGCACGTCCTGGAATGGCGCGTCTTCCGTGTGCACGTAATGGACGTCATTGGTGGCGACGACGGGCACCCCGGTTTCTTTAGCCAGATGGCGTAGGCCTTGGTTCAGCGCCTGGTGTTCGTTGATGCCGTGTTCCTGTAGCTCGATGTAGTAGTCCTTGCCGAATAGCTGCTGATAATAGCGGGCCGTACTGACGGCGGCATCGAAGCGGCCGTCCAGGAGGTACCGCGAGACCTCACTCGTCGCGCAGCCAGAGAGCGCGATCAGGCCGTCGTAGTGTAATTCGAGCAGTTCGCGGTCCATCCGAGGCTTGTAGTAATAGCCCTCGAGATGTGACTTCGTACTAAGCGCGAGGAGGTTGGCATAGCCGGTGTTGTTCTTTGCGAGCAGCGTCAAGTGATATGGCTGCTTGTCACCCGGCTCGCGCGAGTGGCGTGAGCCCTGCGCAACGTACGCTTCGATCCCGATAATGGGCTTGATGCCGCTGGCCCTCGCCTCTTTGTAGAACTGCACGGCGCCGTAAAGTACGCCATGGTCCGTAAGGCCGATGGCCTGCTGTCCGAGCTCGGTGGCGCGGTCCATAAGCTGCGGAATCCGGGAAAGTCCATCCAGAAGGGAGAACTCCGTGTGAGTGTGGAGATGGGCAAACATCTAGGGTGATGGACGAAGAAGGGGAAATCGAGGCTCTGTTAGGCGCTTAACCACCCGCATCGCGTGACGAACCCATTATAGGATAGGTGAACGCTTGACCGGGCGAGCGTCCGCGGCATCTACGGGCGATTTTGTGG
>VBJT01000074.1 GCA_005880075.1 Chloroflexota bacterium | reverse complement strand
AGCAGGCCAATAAGCTGGAAACGATAGTATTCGCCATCTGGAAGAAGGGCGAGATCGCCTTCGCGTACCTGGAGATATGCCCCGCGTAGCGCCCGCGCTTGCTCCCTCGTGTCGACACCGGCCAGCCTGATGCGGAGCAAACGCCCTTCGCTGCGCGCCTGCGCGATCTCGTACTCGCCGCCGGAAATCGTGACGGGACGATGGGAGGCGAGGGACTCGGGCGGCGCCAGCGGCTCGACGATCAGGTCGCCATGAACGCCGTGTGCGCGCAATATGCGTCCGACAGCGACGAAGCCGACGGCAATCTCATCCAAGGCGGACGAATTGTTTCAAGCGATGGTTAAAGTGCTGGTTCTTGGGCACAAAAGCGAAGTCGCGGCCTAGCCTATCTCGAGGACGGCCCGCGCACCCTTACGAATGGCCGCGACCTTGAGGAGCGTACGCATGGCGTTCGCGATACGGCCCTGCTTGCCGATGACGCGCCCCATATCGTCTTCAGCCACGTGCAGATGGAAGATCACGTGGTCGCCGCCATCTTCCTCCAAGACCTCGACGTCCTCGGGGCTATCGACGATTGACTTTGCCATGAACTCGATGAGCTCTTTCATGTGGCTTACTCCTGGTTTTCAGCTGGTTCCTGGCTTGGCTCTTCGCTCGTGGCTTCTGGTTCAATTTCAGTAGGGGGCTTCTCCCCGCCGGCTTCGGCCGCTGCCGGTTTTTCTTCCAGCGCGCCTGCCTCGGCTGCAGGTGCGGCCTCGGAGGGCGGCTCTTGAACGGAGGGCTCCGCGGTCTCGGCGCTTGGCGGGGCTTCGGCTTTGGCAGCAGGCTCGGCTGCCGGTTTCGCCGCCCCGGCAGCCTTCTTCTTGGGCAGCGCGGGCATGTCCTTGCCCTGATATCGGAAGGGCGGCCGCCCGGCGCGCTCCATCACGCCAATGCGCGTTAGCAGCTTGGCGGCGGTGTCGGAAGGCTTCGCGCCCTTCTCGAGCCAGTGGATGGCCTCGTCTTCCTTTACTACGAGAGTGACTGGGTCCGCGAGCGGGTTGTAGTGCCCGATGATCTTGAGGAAGGAACCGTCGCGGGGGGAGCGTGAGTCGGCGACGACGATGCGGTAGGCGGGCTGTTTCTTCTTGCCTACCCGGGACAGGCGGATTCGCAGCAACCAGCACCTCCGATCTGGTGTGAGAGGGTCATTCGGCTACCGGAGGAACGGCGTGATTTTGGAGCCGCGGCCGGTGCTAATCATTTGCAGGATCTTCTTCGCTTCCTTGTACTGCTTGAGCAAGCGGTTGACGTCAGCGGGCTGGGTGCCGCTACCCATTGCGATGCGACGGCGGCGGCTGCCATCGATGATCTCGGGAGCCCGGCGCTCTTCTTTGGTCATCGAGTAAATCATCGCCTCGACCCGGTTGAAGAAGCCCTCGTCCATCTCGTCTACGTTGAGGCGGTTCTTGATCTGCGAGAGTCCCGGGATCATGCCCACGAGCTGCCCGAGCGGGCCCATACGTTTGATGCGCTGGAACTGCTCGAGGAAGTCGTCCAGTGTGACCTCGCCCTTCTTGAGTCGCTCAGTAAGGGATTCGGCGTCCTCGTCAGTCAGCTCGGCCTTCGCCTTTTCGATCAGGGTAAGCAGGTCGCCCATTCCGAGAATGCGGGAGGCGAAGCGGTCCGGGTAGAACGCCTCGAGCGCGTCCGCTTTCTCGCCGACGCCGACGAACTTGATAGGAACACCGGTTACGGCGCGAATCGAGAGAGCCGCCCCACCGCGCGCGTCGCCGTCGAGCTTGGTAAGGATCAGCCCGGTGAGCGGGACGGCCTTGTTGAACTCCTCAGCCGCGTGGACAGCCTCCTGGCCCGTCATCGCGTCTGCTACCAGAAGGACTTCGGTGGGGGAGAGCGCCTTGTGCAGCGATTTGAGAGAAGCCTGCGCCTCGCTATCGATGTGGACGTAGCCGACGGTATCAACGAGTACGGAGGACGCGTTGGTGCGTTTCGCCTCGGCCAGGCCCTGTTTGCACGCTTGCTCGGGCTTCGTTCCGTCCTCGGGTGCCATGACCGAGATCTGCAGTTGCTTGCCGAGCGAGGTCAACTGCTCGGCGCCGGCCACTCGCTCAGGATCGGCAGCGACCATCAGAGGCGTGCCTCCGGCGCGTCGCAGATGAAGGCCGAGCTTCGCCGTCGTTGTCGTCTTGCCGGAGCCCTTGAGCCCGACGAGCATGACGACCGTCGGCGGCGATTTCGCCTTCTGGAGGGCCGCGTGCCCGCCGCCCAGCACCTCGATCATCTGCTGGTTGACGATGTCGATGATCTGCTGCATCGGCGTGAGGCTCTTCGTGACGTCGGCGCCGAGGGCATGTTCGCGAACGCCCGCCACGAAATCCTTGACGACCTTGTAGTTGACGTCTGCCTCAAGCAGCGCGAGGCGGACCTCGCGAAGGGCCTCGTCGAGGTCTTTCTCGGTGATTGTTCCGCGCCCGCCCAAGCGCCGAAAAACGCCCTGCAGCTTATCGGTAAGGGAGTCGAACATATCTACAAGATGCGATTCTAGGCTCAGATATACAGGCAGTCAAGAAAATCAGTTCTAGAGCCCGGCGCAGCAAGCGCCCGGTTAGAGCCCCTTGCCGGCCATAAATGCACACAAGTCGGCAACACGGCAGGCGTATCCCCACTCGTTGTCGTACCAGGAGACCGCCTTCACGAGATTCCCTCCGATGACCATCGTCGAGAGCGAATCGAAGATGCTGCTCAGCGGGTTGCCCTTGAAGTCGGACGAGACGAGTGGTTCGTCACAGTAGCCGAGGTAGCCACGAAGCGACTCGGTGGCGGCGTCGCGGAAGACCTCGTTCACTTCGTCAGTAGTGACAAGACGGTTCACGGTCGCTACGAAGTCGCAGACGGAAACCGTCGCCGTGGGCACGCGGAAGGCCATGCCGTCGAGGCGGCCCTTGAGCTCCGGGATGACGAGCGTGACGGCCTTCGCCGCGCCGGTAGTCGTCGGGATGATGTTGAGGCCGGCAGAACGGGCACGGCGCAGGTCCTCGTGGACGGTGTCGAGAATCACCTGGTCGTTGGTGTAGGAGTGGATCGTCGTCATGAAGCCCTGTTTTACACCGAAGGCTTCGTGCATGACCTTGACGACAGGTGCGATGCAGTTCGTCGTACAGGAGGCGTTGGAGATAACTTGATGCTTGCCGGGGTTGTACACGTTATCGTTGACGCCGAGCACGATGGTCAGGTCTTCGCCTTTCGCGGGCGCGCTGATGATTACCTTTTTGGCGTGGCCGCCGTCGATGTGGGCGCGCGCTTTATCCGCGCTTGTGAAGCGCCCGGTGGACTCAACCACGAGCTCGACGCCCAGGTCCTGCCAGGGAATAGCGGCAGGGTCTCGCTCGGCGATCACCTTGACCTTCTGGCCGTCCACGCTGATAGCGCCGTCGACGGCTCTGATTTCGCCGGGAAAGGCGCCATAGGTGCTGTCGTACTTCAGCAGGTGGGCGTTCGTCTTCGGATCGGTGAGATCGTTAACGGCAACAACTTCGAGATTGTCCGGGTGGTGGTCGTGGATCGCCTTGAAGACCTGGCGGCCGATGCGGCCGAACCCATTGATCCCGACTCTGGCGGGCATGGCGTCTCCCTCCTATGCTCCCAGGATGCGAGTCGATTATACGGGGTAGCAAGTGAGGTGTCAGGTATTAGTTGCTGTTGTGAGGAATGAGATGTCAGGCGCACGCGCGCTGTCATCCGCCTACGCGACGCCGGCGACTCTAGGCAACCGGAAGCTAGCCGGCCCGGGTGCGTCGCCACGCGGGGAGGTCCAGCATCTGGCGCAGACTCACCAGAGCGCGAAAGTGGATGACGCGTACCGCGCCGACGCTCTTGCCGAGGATCTGGGCGATGTCCTGGTAGCTGAGGTCGTCTACGAAGCGCATGACGATCACCTGGCGCTGCTCAGACGGTAGGTGGCGAACTTCCCGCCAGACCCGTTCACCATCGGCCTTGTGCTGGAGGTGGATCTCCGGGGAGTCCTCTTCGCCCGCTGCCTCGAGCGCGTCCGGCAGCTGCATGTGCTCACCGTTCTTGAGAGACTTCCGATAATTGATCGTCAGGTTGGCGGTGATGCGGAGAAGCCATGACACGAAGGGGACTCCGCGCGGTTCGTAGCGCGATATGGCCTGGAAGGCGTTGAGAAAAGTCTGGGCAGTCAGGTCCTCAGCGAGAAGGAAATCGCCACTAAGGAAGTATGCGTGGCGGATAACTCTCGGTTTGTGGCGTTCGTAAAGGCGGCCGAATGCTTCGCGGTTGCCGGCGACTGCGAGCGATATGAGTTGCTGGTCATCGGTCTCTGCGAGGACAGACCGACGCATGGACCCCTCCTTGTCGTCGGGCTCAAAATGCTAGAAAAGAATCGCCGCTCCGAGCCTGCCTGCGCGGCCAGTGCCTCAGGCCCCATGCAGGTCTCGGCCTCTGAACCGATTCTAAACGGACGTCGCACTCTCGTCAAGTCTTTCTATAATTAATATATGAGAATTAAGATTCCTATAACGACCAAAGGAGCGGTAATAGCGGGCGAAAGACCACTAATGGGCTGATGCGGCGGCGCCCTCCCCGCGGCGGTTGACACCCCTGCCGTCGCTGCCTTAATAATTTGCCTGATTCGCCGGGAAGGAGCCCCTTCATGGAATTCAAGGAAGTCGTCGGCCGCCGCCGATCCATACGCTTCTTCGAGCCCGACAAGCCTGTCGAGCGGGAGAAAATCCAGGTGATTCTCGAGACTGCGCGTCTCGCCTCATGCGCTGTGAATGCGCACTGGCTGCGCGCCATCGTCGTTGACCGCGACAGGATTCCGCCCGAGAAGTTGAACCAGCTGAAGACGCCTGTAGCAGCGCTGACGCTGGACCTGGCCCCTGTCCACATCTACTTCTTCTGCGATCTGGGAATCGTTAAGCGGATCAAGGGGTCCCGGTTGCGCGAATTGGTCGATGTGGGCGCGCTGGCGCCGACGCACGGCTGGAGCGACAAGTTCGTCGATGAGTTCGTCTACCCGCAGATCCTCGAACCGATGACGAATAACGTGCAGGGCTATCTGGCGGCGGCGATGGCAGACTGCGGCGGCGCCGCGCAAAACGCGCTGTTGGCGGCGTTTGACGAAGGCCTCGGCGCGTGCCTGAACACGCCGAACCCGGTGCTCACGAAGCAGGTCTTCGGCGTGCCGGATGATTGGGTATCGCTGTGGGTGATGCTCGTCGGTTACCCGGCGGAATCGTGGGAAGCAGGTGGGCAGCGGCCGCGCCCCCCGTTCGAGGAGCTGTACTTCGAAGGCGACATGAATACGCCGTTCAAGCGGGACGAAGGCGTCGTCGAGAAGCTGAAGGCCGCCGGAATGATCACGCGGCCGGCGCCGCTGCCGGAACGCCGGCAAGAGATTATGCAGCTGGCTGAGCGGCTGAATTTGCCGATGTAGGTGGATGACAATCACGCGCCAACGCCGCTCACGTCTCGCCGCCCCGGCAGATTCCCTCGACGGCGAGCAGGCCTATGCGGAGAAATATTGAACCGCGTTCGAATGCTTCGGCGCTCAAAATGACAGGCGAGTCGATTTCCTCTGTTCGAGAGAGCGTCGCCGTGCACGCGTGGGTGGATGGGCTGCGCAAGCAGTGGGGGGAGGAGCCAGCTGACATGCAACGGCGCGTTGAGATAGTTCAGCGTTTCTGCACATTCGTCGGGCGCGAGCCGGATGCGATCATCGAGGAGTGCTCACGAGAGGTGGAGGGCGGTAAGCGCATCCGCATCAAGAAGCGAAGGTTCTACAGCGAGAAGATCGATGAATTCCAGGAGTCGGTAGACGGTGACGCGCGCGCCCAAATGCGGGCCGGGAATGTCGTGCGGAGCTTTATGATCCACAACGGGATCTTCATGCAGGGAGGAGTCGGAGGATAGGCAGCCGGACGACGAAGGAACCACGCGCTCTTTCCGCACAACGACGTTTCCCCGGACTGGATTCCTTCGCGAAGGGTGGGCAAACACAGAGCGAGTTTGGTTGCCGCGAAGAATGACGCGGCCTAAACGGCCATGCCCTTGAGGCCCTGGAGGCCGCGAAGATGGGCGATCTCGCCGAGGTGAGTGAAGCCGTGGGTGAGGCACATGTTGCCGATCGCGTTGGCGATAGGCATCTCGCCCAGCGGCTTGACGGTGGTCCTCTGTTCGAGGAACGCATCATCGGCTGAGGCGAGGTAGGCGTCCGTCGCCTCCCAGACGGCGTTCATGTAGGCCTGAAAGTCGCTCTTCGGTTCGAGCCTCAGCGCCTGCGCCTCTTCCAGCGACATACCGGTGCCCTGCGCGGTACGGTGCAGGCCGAACTTCTCGTCCCAGCCGCCCTCGAGCCAGACGGTCGGCTTTCGCTGCAGCACGAACTGGATGATGTTGTCCTCCGTTCGTACGTAGTGCCAGAGGATGAACGAGATTGGATGGCCCTTGTCGTTCGCGCGCCAGGACATCTGTCCGGGTGACAGATCGTTTATCGCCTCGTTATAAGTAGTGTGCATCTGCTTCAGGCTGGAGCGTATAAAGCCGACCGTAGACACGGGACACTCTCCTTTTCGTTTGACGCACTTGTCCTGCACTTGGCTACGGACAATGACGCGCCAGCGAAGCCCGGCGGACTAGAAGCGGGAACCGGAACCCACTGGCAGTATACCCCGTGCCCAACGATGTCGCTGGCCTCCTCCATCACAACGATCGCTAGCCTCCTCCACACGGCAGATGGCATGAACCGCTGCGGCTCGTCCCAGCGCGACCCGGGGACCTAAGCGGGTCGGGGTCGAAACCCACGTCCTCGTCGCGACCGTTGTCGAGCGTTTGCGAGCGTTCGAGGAACATCGAGATAGCCGTTGGCTGCCATTGATAGCCTAATATGATTCGATCACTCGGCAGGGAGCCTCGAGGGAATCTCGTGAGTCACACGCCGGGAGCGGTATCATGTTATAAT
>VBJT01000073.1 GCA_005880075.1 Chloroflexota bacterium | reverse complement strand
CTCGGCCACAAGTACGCCGTGCTTAAGAGCGAGGCCAACCTCAACACCGAGATCGGCATCCCGCTGACGCTTCTGCAGCTAGCGAACGAGCACGAGCGGGCCGTTCTGGAGTTCGGGATGTACGCGCGCGGCGACATCGCCGCGCTTGCCCAGATCGCGAGACCCGCGACCGGGGTGGTGACGAATGTGGGCCCCGTGCACCTGGAACGGCTTGGCTCGATGGGTGCGATTACGGCCGCCAAAGCGGAGCTTGTCGAGGCGCTGCCCGCGGACGCGCTCGCCGTCCTGAACGGCGACGACGCTCGAACTGTCGCGATGGCCCGGCGCACGCCTGCGCGGGTCACCTATTACGGCTACTCTGAACAGTCAGACGTCCGCGCAAGCGGCGTGGTCAGCAGGGGGCTCGAAGGGACGCAGTTTCGCCTTAAGTACGCCGGCGATTGCGTGGACGTACGCCTAGCACTGCCCGGAAGGCATTACGTCTATCCGGCCCTCGCCGCGGCGGCCGTCGCGCTCGAGGAAGGCCTAACCCTCAACGAGATAGCGGCTGCACTGGCCGAAGCGCGCCTCGACCTAAGGAGCCGAATTTTGCCGGGGCCGAACGGCTCGACAGTCCTGGAAGACAGCTACAACGCCAGCCCTGCTTCGATGCTCGCGGCCCTCGACCTGCTGGCCGAACTGCCCGGGCGCCGGATCGCGCTGCTCGGCGACATGCTCGAGCTGGGCGCAGCCGAAGAGGAAGGGCACCGCAGCGTCGGTGAGCGGGCCGCCACGGCATGCGACCTCTTGCTGACGGTCGGCGTTCGTGCATCGTCCATTGCCGAGGCAGCGCGACGCGCTGGCGCGACGGACGTGCGGCAGGTGGGCACGGCCGGACAGGCGATTGAAGCACTCCGAAAAGAGCTGCGGGAGGGCGACCACGCGCTGATCAAAGCTTCGCGGGCGATGGCGCTTGAAGAAGTGGTCTCGGCGCTGATCGAGACATGACACATGCATTGGTGCTCGGAGCGATTAGTTTGATGGTTACTGCGATTGCGGGCTACCCGGCCATTTGGTTCCTGCGACGGCAGAACGTGAGCAAGGAGATCTACGAGTACCTACGGGCACCCGTCGAAAGTGCCGCCGGTGACGCCCCGACCCTTGCGCCCGAGCGCCACGCCGCGAAAGCCGGACGGCCGACGATGGGCGGCCTCTTCTTGCTTGCCGGCATCCTCGTCACGACACTGGCCGGCAATCTCTTCGGCCGCTACTCCGTCGGCTTGCCCCTGCTAGTCATGGGCTCGCTGGCCCTGTTGGGCGGCATCGACGATTATGGCTCGCTGCGAGGTCGTGCGCAATGGGCGCTAAACAAGCGCGTGAAACTCGCGGTCTTTATCCTCATCAGCTTGGCAGCGGCCTACGCCCTATACAATCTCCTCGACCTGAGACGTGTACATATACCCTTCGAGGGTTCGCATGACATCGCGGGCCTCTACTTGCCGGTCGCGCTTGGCGTGATAGTTGTCACGGCAGGCGGCGTGGCTGTCACTGATGGGCTCGACGGACTCGTCGCGGGCACTTCCGCGCTTGCTTTCGCCGCCTACGGAGTAATTGCCCTGCTTCAAGAACAAACCTACCTCGGCGCCTTCTGCTTCACCGTCACGGGCGCCTCGCTCGGGTTTCTCTGGCATAATTCGCATCCGGCCTCGGCATTCATGGGTGACGTCGGCGCCCTCGCCCTGGGCGGCGGGCTTGCCGTAGTGGCTTTCATGACGGGCCACTGGTTGCTTCTCCCCCTCATCGGCGTTGTCTTTGTAGCCGAGGGCGCGTCAAGCTACCTCCAGATCGGCTACTTTAAGCTAACGGGCGGAAAGCGAATCTTCCGCATGGCCCCGCTGCATCATCATTTCGAAGAGCTCGGCTGGAGCGAGGTGCAAGTCGTACAGCGGTTCTGGATTGTCGGCGCCCTGGGCGCCATCATCGGCATTGTACTGGCGATGGAGGTGTAGATGGAGATCCGTCATCACCCACGCGACCTAGACTTCTCGGACAAGCGAGTAACCGTTGTAGGGCTGGGGATCGAAGGGGTCGACGTCGCGCGTTACCTGGCGCGGCAGGGAGCCATGGTTACAGTATCGGACTCGAAGCCACGCCAAAAGCTCGGCGAGCGCCTCCAGCAGGTGGACAACCTGGGCCTGAAGCTCGCACTTGGCTCGAACCGGCCGGACGACATCGCTGAGGCGGAGGCAGTGTTCATCTCGCAGGGCGTGCCGCTCGACCTGCCCGGCATGGCGCGGGCGCGGGAGCGGGGCGTGCCCGTACACTCGATGATGGGCCTGTTCATGGAGCTTTGCCCAGGGCCGACCGCCGGCGTAACCGGCTCAAGCGGAAAAACGACGACCACGGCGCTCGTCGGCGAGATGTTCGAGGCCGACGAGCGCCCGGTGTTCGTCGGTGGCAACATCGGCGTCGGCCTGCTGGATCATTTGTCGTCGCTGCGCGCTTATACCTGGGCGGTACTGGAGATGAGCCACACGCAGCTTCAGCTCGTCGACCGCAGTCCACACGTCGCGGCGGTCCTGAATATAACGCCGAACCACCTCGACCACTTCTCGTGGGAGGAATACCGGCGCCTGAAAGCGCGAATTATTCGGTTTCAGCAAGCATCCGATATTGCCGTTCTCGGCTTCGACGACGCCGAGGCGCGCAGCTTGGGGCCGGAGGTCAAGGGGCAGCTGCTCTGGTTTACTCTGGGAGACAGTCTGCCCGGGGACGGCGTATTCATCCGCAACGGCTGCGCGGTAGTCCGCTGCGGCAAGCTGAACGAACGTCTCTTCCCGCTCGAGACCGTGCGGTTGCGCGGGCGGCACAATCAGGCGAACGCCATAGCGGCGGCAGCAGTAGCGGCGGCATGTGGCGTCTCGCCGGAAGCGATTGCCTGCGCGATCCAGACTTTCCGCGGAGTGCCCCACCGACTCGAGCTGGTCGCCGAAATCGACGGCGTCTCCTATTACAACGACAGCATCGCGACGACGCCGGAACGGGCGCTGGCGGGAATCCGCTCGTTCAGCGAGCCGGTGGTCCTCCTACTGGGCGGACGCGACAAAAACCTTCCCCTTGAAAAGCTTACGTCCGAAGCGACACGCCGCTGCCGGGCCGTCGTCCTGTTCGGCGAATCAGCCGACAAACTCGAGCAGGCGTTCCAGAAGGCCGGCACCAGTGACGTCACTGTGCGCCGGGTTGAGGGCCTAAGCGAGGCCATCGATGCTGCGCGTGCGCGGGCGCAGCCCGGCGATGTGGTACTGCTTTCCCCTGCCTGCACGAGCTACGACGCTTACGACAGCTTCGAGCAGCGCGGCGAATTTTTCCGGAAGCGCGTCGGCCAGATAGTCAAGGAGGCGCAGCCATCGCTGCCCTAGACTTTCAGGGCGAGGACCGGCGCGCCGGAGCCTTGCGGGCCGGGCAACCCGACTACCTGCTGCTCGTGGCGACGGCAATGCTCGTCATTACCGGCCTCCTGGCTGTCTACACATCCAGTTTTGCGGTGGGTTATCACGAATTCGGCAATACAAATTACTTCGTCGCCCGCCAGGCTGTTTTCGCGCTGCTTGGGGTGGCGGCGCTCGTTGTTTTCATGCGCATGGACTACAACCGGCTCCGCGCTTGGAGCGTGCCGATGCTGCTCCTGGCACTCTTAGGCCTGATCGCCGTCCTGCTGCCCGGCCCAGGGGTCGAGAGGAACGGGGCAGAGCGCTGGTTAGTGTTCGGGCCTGTCTCAATTCAGCCGAGCGAGTTCGCCAAGCTGGCTGTGATCATCTACATCGCCGCCTGGTTAGCCAGCCGCGGGACAGACATCAACAAGTTTTCGCTGGGATTCGTGCCGTTCGTATTGCTTCTGGGAATCATCGGCGGACTGGTGATTGCCGAGCCGGATATGGGAACTACGATCATAATATTCTTGACGGCAAGTACCCTCTTCTTTGTCGCCGGAGCGCCGCTCAGCCATTTAGGGCTCCTCATCGCGGTCGGGGGCATCATCAGTTACGCCGTGATTCTGCAGCGCGACTACCAGCTGGATAGGCTCGCCATATTCGTGAGTCCGGAATCTGACCCCGAGGGCGGCGGCTTTCAGATCGCGCAACTGCTGGTTGCTCTGGGCAGCGGAGGCCCGCTGGGACTCGGGTGGGGCGAAGGTAGACAGAAATTCTTTTACGTGCCGGGGTCGCATACCGACGGGGTCTTCGCCATCCTGGGTGAGGAGATCGGCTTCCTCGGGCTGCTGGCAATCCTCGGGCTATTCGCGTTTTTCATCTGGCGCTCGGTGATGGTGACGCTGGGATCGCGCGATAGGTTCTCGATGCTGCTCTGCATCGGCGTAATCAGCTGGATCGCCGGCCAGACCCTAATCAACATCGGAGGAATAACACGCACCATTCCACTGACCGGTGTCCCGATGCCTTTTCTAAGCTATGGTGGATCATCGCTGATTATGGTAATGGCGGCGGTCGGGGTTCTGCTCAGCGTCTCGCGGTATAGTTCAGGCGAGCGCCTGACACCACTCGGGCAGTCAGGCACGCGCGCCGCGCCGACCCGCCCGCGGCGCAAGCGGCCGCCCGCTAGGCGTCCCGCCTACGGTCGGGGCTCGGTGTGAAGCTAGCGTTAAGCGGCGGCGGTACCGGCGGCCACGTGTACCCAGCCGTCAGCGTCGCGCACTCCCTCCAATGCGCTTTGTCACCGAGCGAGACCCTTGAGGTACTGTATCTGGGCTCAGGAACCGCGGCCGAGTTAGAGATTGTAGCGCATGCGGGGATATCGCTGCGAAAAGTGTCCGCGGCACCAATGCGTGGCCGGATGCCATGGGAAATGGCGGCAAACGCATTGAAAATAGCAATTGGGACGAAGCAGGCGCGAAGCATCCTGCGAGATTTCAGGCCTCAGGCCGTACTCTCGACAGGAGGATACGTAAGCTTTCCTGTCGCGTTGGCCGCGCAGACGTGCCGGATTCCGCTGGCCGTCTATCTCCCGGACCTGTATCCGGGCTGGGCCGTCCAGGCAACCTCTCGGCTCGCCAGGCGGGTTGCGGTAACGGCTGCGGAGAGCCTTCGCCGCCTGCCGCACCGAGAGGGGGTCGTCACCGGTTATCCCGTGCGACCAGAATTCTGGAAGACCGACCGCGGCGGAGGGCGCGAAAAGTTCGGGCTGGATGCCGGCGAGAAAGTCCTCTTCGTAATCGGCGCCTCGCAGGGCGCGCACAGCATCAATCGAGCAATCGTCGCCGAGCTTTCTGGCCTGCTCGAGTTGTGTGAGGTGGTCCACATCAGCGGCCAGTCCGACGAGCAATGGCTGACTGAAGTACGAAATGGACTCGCACCCAGCCTGCGCGACCGGTATCACCTGTTCGGCTATCTGCACGAAGACACTGCCTGGGCGATGGCGGCCGCCGACCTCGCCGTCTGCCGTTCTGGCGCTTCGACGCTCGGCGAGCTGCCGGCCGTTGGCCTTCCAGCCATCCTAGTACCCTACCGCTACGCCGGCGGCCACCAGCGGCTCAACGCTCGCTATCTCGAGCGCCACGGAGCGGCCGTCGTCCTTGAGGATATGGAAATCGAGCGTCTGCTGCCGCTCGCGGGCTCACTCCTGAACGATCCTGCGCGCCTGCGAGCAATGAGAGAAGCGGCGCTCCGCCTGGCCCGTCCGGACGCCGCCGGGCGTATCGCCGGGCTTGTGCGCGAGCTGGCTGAGGAACGGCAGCCGTGAACGAGACGCTGATCCGGGCGATCCCCCAGCGCGTGCACCTTATCGGTGTGGGCGGCGTCCACATGTCGGGCATCGCGCAGATCCTCCGGTACAGGGGTCATCTGGTCTCCGGCTCCGACCTTCACCTTTCCCCGCTCACTTCCCGGCTGGAGGGAATCGGTGTCACGGTCCACCGGGGCCATGACGCTGGAAATGTAGACGAAGCAGAGCTTGTCGTCTACACATCGGCCGTGAACGACGACAATCCGGAGTTCATCGAAGCCCGGCGGCGCGGAATCGAAATCATCAAGCGGGCGCCCATGATCGCACGGCTAATGGAAGGCAAGCAGGTGATCGCCGTCGCCGGCAGTCACGGCAAGACGACAACGACTTCTCTGATTGCCTGGATGCTCGCCCGGGCAGGGCTGGCCCCGACTTACATGCTCGGGGGCGAGAGTATCGATCTCGGCGGCAACGCCGCGCCGGGCGACGGCGACCACTTCGTCGTCGAGGCAGACGAGTTCGACCAAGCCTTCCTCAGCTATCACCCTCACATAGCGGTTGTCACCAACATAGAGCCAGACCACCTCGACATCTACGGCTCGTTCGAGAACCTGCGGGATGCCTTCCGCCGGTTCCTCTCTCAAGTCGACAATAACGGTTATATCGTCGCCTGCATGGACTCCCCTGACATGCAGGTGGTTCTCCCGGAGGCCATAGGAGACGGCACGACACCCTCCCCCGTCCGCGTCGTCTCCTATGGCCTCAACACGCCGGCCGACTGGCGGGCAACGGCGATTTCGTCAATGGGTGTAGACAGATCAGCTTTTATGGTAGAATTCTGTCAAGAAGATTGGGGGAATGTAGAAACGGGATTGCTCGGCGTCCACAATGTCAGCAATTCACTCGCGGCGGTGGCCGTGGGTGAAATCGTCGGACTCTCCCCCTCCACCATCACAAGCGCCATTGCCGAATTCCACGGCGTGCGCCGGCGCTTCCAGCGAATCGGCGAAGCAGGCGGCGTGCTTGCTATGGACGACTACGCGCATCATCCGAGTGAGGTCCGCGCGACGCTGGCTGCGGCGCGAAGCCGCTTTCCTACACACGCACACGATACCTTCTGGACGGCTTTAGGACATGCTTTCGCGACTGTGATGTGCTCCTCATCGCAAGAACTTATGCAGCACGCGAGGAGCCATCCGCAGGCATGACGGCCGAGGAGCTTGCGCGCGAAATCGCCGAGCCGCCTGCGCGCTACACGGGCGAGCTGGACGAGTCCGCCCGCGCAGTCGCCGATGTCGTCGAGCCGGGCGACGTGTTCTTCACTATCGGCGCCGGAGACATCGACACGGTCGGCCCGATGGTGCTCGAGCTACTGGAGCAGCGATGAACAGCGAGCTGGTTAAGCGGCTCCGACGCCTCGCTGAGGTCAAGCTGAACGAGCCGCTCGCCCGCCACGTCACGTTCGGCGTCGGCGGCCCCGCGGACGTATATCTGATCGCCAACACGGAAGACCAGCTTCGCCTAGGCTATTCGCTGGCGCGAAAAGGAGGCGGGGCGGTTTTTATCTTTGGGTCGGGCTCGAACGTCCTCGTCGGCGACGGCGGCGTGCGCGGCCTAACTATTGAGAACCGGACGGACCGGGTTGAAGGCCCATCCCCTAACGGAGCGGGATTCAAGGCGCGTATCGCCAGCGGCATGAGCTTCGCGGCTCTTGCTCGTCGCATGTCATCTTCCGGTTACGCGGGCATTGAGTGGGCATGCGGTATTCCGGGAAGCCTCGGCGGCGCCGTCGTCTCGAACGCGGGCGCTTATGACCACTCACTGAAGGACGTGCTCAAGGGTGCGCGGCTCAGCGACGAAGATGGCAACGTAATTGCCCTTTCGCCCGAAGATCTCGAGCTCGATTACCGCAAGAGCGCCTTTACGCGAGCGACTATCCGCGACAAGGTAGTGCTGTCCGTCGACCTACGACTGGAGGGCGGCGATAGCAAGACGCTGAGGGAGCAGGTGCGGGAGTTCGATGAGCAGCGCAGGGCCGCGCAGCCGCCGGGCCGCAACTGCGGCTCCGTGTTCAAGAACCCGCCTGACAAACCTTCCTGGTGGTATATCGAGCAGGCGGGTTTGCGCGGTCACACGATCGGCAAGGCGCAATTCTCCGAACGCCACGCCAACTTTATCCTGAACCTCGGCGGCGCAAGAGCGGCCGACATCTTAGCGCTGATGGAGCTGGCGCAGACGCGCGTACGCGAGCAGTTCGGCGTGACGCTAGAGCCGGAAGTGGCGCTGGTAGGGGAATTTTCCTGATCCGCAAGCGCGCGAAGGTCGGCATTCTCTTCGGCGGGCGCTCGGCCGAGCATGAGGTCTCGGTAGTGTCAGCTCAGGGCGTTATGGCCGCGCTCGACACAAACCGCTTTCAGCCCCTCCCCATAGGCGTAAGCCGCCAGGGCACCTGGCTCACGCCCGTACAGACAGAGCAGGCGCTCGCCCGCATCCGCTCGGAGCGATTGCGAGCCCTCGAGGAGCCGCTCGGTTACGGCATCCTCTATCGGGCTCAGGCGTTGACCACGCTGCGGCGCGTCGATATCGTTTTCCCGCTCATCCACGGCACAAACGGAGAGGACGGCACGCTGCAGGGCCTCCTGGAACTTGTCGGCGTTCCGTACGTGGGCGCTGGTGTCGCCGCGAGCGCGCTGGGGATGGACAAGGCCCTGCAGAAGACAATCTTCCGGCAACTCGGCATCCCGGTCGCGGATGACGTCGTAATCCCGGCTTCGATGTGGCGCTCGGACCCGGCCGGCGTGCGGCGGGGCATCGAAGCGACCATCTCCTATCCCTCGTTCGTCAAGCCGGCAAACGGCGGGTCGAGCATCGGCACGTCGAAGGTGCGCTCTGCGGAGGACCTGCAGCCGGCGCTCGCTGAAGCGTTTCGCTATGACCGCAAGGTGCTCGTCGAGAAAGCGGTCGATGCTCGGCAGGTCGAGACCGCCGTGCTCGGCAACGACGAGCCGGAGGCCTCACCCGTGGGCGAGGTGACTTTCGAGGGCGAGTTCTATGACTATCAGGCAAAGTACGATGATCCGAACACGCGCCTGCACATACCGGCCGATATGTCCGCCGAGACCGCTGACCGCCTGCGCGCGATCGCCGTCGAGGCTTACAAAGCCCTCGACTGCGCCGGGTTCGCGCGCGTGGACTTTTTTCTCACGTCAGACGGCGAACTATTGCTGAACGAGGTGAACACGATCCCAGGCTTCACCCCGATGAGTATGTACCCGAAGCTCTGGGAGTACGCAGGCCTATCTTATGGCGACTTAATCTCACGCTTGATCGAGCTGGGCTTCGAGCGGCATGGGGAGAAGGGCGATGCCGTCTAAGGGAAGCGCCGCTCGCAAGGAGAAGCCACGCCCGATCGAGGGTGAAGTCCTCATGGACGAGAAGACAGCGCGCCGGGTGCGCCTAACGCGCTGGCGGCGCCTCCTCACTGGCCTCGCGATCGCCCTGATCGTCGGCGGCTCGGTCGGGCTCTACGCTTCGCCGCTGCTGCGCGTGCGAAATATCGAGGTCGTCGGAGCGACGGCTGTGAGCCGGGATGAGGTCCTCTCGCTCACGCGCCTCGACGATAACAGCATGATGCGGCTGGACCTGGCGGCGGCCGAACGGCGCGTCGAGTCGATCCCGATGGTGCAGTCCGCACGGCTCGAGCGGCACTGGCCGCAGACAGTCCGCGTCGTCATTAACGAACGCGTGCCCTGGGCCTTCTGGCAGATCGGGCAAGACCGTTATGTCATCGACAAGGAGGGTGTCGTTCTGCCCGGCAGCGCTCCGCTGCAGAACGGCCCCACGATCCTGGACGTGAGCGGCCCGCCGCGGCTCGCGCCCGGCGACCACGTCGACCGGGACGCGGTCATCCTCGCACAGGCGGTGCTGCAGCGGGTGCCGCAGACGCTCGCCATGAGCGTCGTCACGCTCGAGTACTCACCGCAGCAAGGTCTCGCCCTGACGACCGACGCGGGCTATCGCGTGGTCGTCGGCGATAGCCAGAACATGGACTACAAACTCGCCGTCTGGAAGGCGATAGAGGGAAGGTTGGGACGCGAAACCATGGCCGGCCATGTGCTGGACCTGCGTTTCGGAGACCGTCCCTCATTCCAATGAGACAGGAGGTTCGGCGTTGAGAGACAACATACTCGCCGGCATAGATGTAGGGAGCAGCAAGATCTGCACGCTGGTAGCCGAGGTCACGCCCGACGACGACCTGCGTGTCCTCGGCGTTGGAATCACTCCGTCGCAAGGCGTGAAGAAAGGCATGGTCGACGACATCCAGAAGGCCACCGAGGCGATCACTAATTCCGTCGAACGCGCCGAGCGGTCGAGCGGCAGCCGCATCATGTCTGCCCACGTGAGCATCGGAGGTAACCACACCACCTCGCTGAACAATCGGGGGATCAGCACGATCCCCGGCAAGCAGCGCCCTATCACGGAGGAAGATATCGACCGGGCGATGGAGGGTGCCAAGTCGCTTAGCCTCCCGACCAATCGCGAGGTGCTGCATAACATTTCGCGCTTCTTCATCGTGGACGGGCAGGAGCATGTCAGCGACCCCGTCGGAATGTTCGGGCAGCGGCTCGACATGGACACGCATATCGTGACCGGCTCCGTGACCGCGATCCAGAACCTCACGCAATGCGTCGAAAGCGCCGGCGTCCAAATCGAGGAACTGGTCTTCGCACCGCTCGCTGCCGCAGAAGCCGTTCTCGAGGAGGAGGAGAAGGAACAGGGGGTCATCCTCGCCGATATTGGTGGCGGCACAACGAATATCGCCGTCTTCGTGGACGGGACTGTCTTCCATACCTGCGTCCTCCCGGTCGGCGGGTACCACCTGACACACGACCTCGTGGCGGGCCTCAGGGCGCCCTTCTCGCAGGTCGAGGAGCTGAAGGTGACGGATGGCTCGGCACTGCCCAGCCAGATCGACGCCGAAGAGACGGTCGAGCTGGAAGCGTTCGGCGGCCAGCGCATGAAAGAGGTACCTCGGCGGCGCGTCGCGGAGATCCTCCAGGCGCGCGTCGAGGAGATCCTCGAAATGATTTATATCGACGTGAAGCGCGCAGGCTTTGACGAGATGGTGGCCNNNAGGCATCTGCGAGCTTTCCGAAATGGTGCTTCGCCTGCCTGTGCGCGCGGGGGTGCCGCGAGGGATCCACGGGCTTTCTGATTCGCTGAACCACCCGGCCTACGCGACGAGCGTAGGGCTGTTGCACTGGGCGAAAGCGGAGGTCAGACAGAACGGGCACACGCCGAAGCGCCAATTGCACCTGCCCGCAATCGAGCTCCACGGGGCGATGGAGGGAGCACGCAAGTGGCTGAAGACGCTGATACCGAAGTAGAGGAGTTCGGAGAGGTGAGACGAGGTCGGAGGTCAGATGTTAGCCGGAGTTCAGATTAGGGGCGATCTGGATCGCTGATTCCTACACCAAACACATCGCAACGGGGGTGTCCACTCATCCTGCTTGGCGTCGGGCGGGGCAATTCAAAGGCAAGTCCAACCACCAGTCCAATCCTAAGGAGGGTCCATGGAACTATTCGAAGCGCTGGAACAGGAGAATGCGAAGGGAGGTGCTGACGTGACTCGACGCGCGAAAGTGGACGGTCTTCCGCCGATCAAGGTGGTCGGCGTTGGGGGAGGCGGCTGCAACGCTGTTAACCGCATGGTGCAAGCGCGGATCGCCGGCGTGGAGTTTGTCGGCGTCAACACGGATGCCCAGGCGCTTCAGCGCTGCGACGCCGAGACGCGCATACGAATCGGCGACAGGATCTCGCGCGGCCTCGGCGTCGGCGGCGATCCGGACCGAGGGCGCGCCGCGGCCGAGGAGTCCAGAGAGGAGCTTAAGGACGCGCTCAAGGGAGCCGACATGGTTTTCATCACAGCGGGCATGGGCGGCGGCACCGGCACGGGGGGTGCGCCGCTCGTCGCCGGCGTCGCAAAGGACATCGGCGCGTTAACCGTTGCCGTCGTGACGAGGCCGTTCGGCTTCGAAGGCGCCAAGCGGCGCCAGCAGGCGGAGCAGGGGATCTCGCAGCTCGGAGATGAAGTCGATACGCTAATCGTCATCCCTAATGACCGCCTCCTCGCTGTCTGCGACCAGAAGGCGACGGTCATCCAGGCGTTCACGATGGCGGACGACGTCCTTCGGCAAGGGATCCAGGGCATCGCCGACGTGATCACCACTCCAGGCGACATCAACCTCGACTTCGCCGACGTCCGTCGCATCATGTCCGACGCGGGTCCCGCGCTGATGGCAATCGGCCGGGCCGAGGGCGAGAACCGTGCCGTCGAAGCGGCGCAGGCCGCAATCGCGAGCCCGCTGCTTGATGTGAACATCCACGGCGCCCGCGGCGTGCTCTTCAACGTCTCGAGCTCAGGCACCATGGGCCTGCACGAGCTGAACATGGCCGCGCAGGTCATCGCCGAGGTCGTCGACCCCGAAGCCGAGATCATCTTCGGAACCTCGACCGACGCCGAGCTGGGCGAGGAAGTGAAGATCACGCTGATCGCCACCGGTTTCGACGGACGCGAGCGGTACGCATCACAGGCCGAGGATGAAGAGTTCCGGCGGATAAGAGAGGAGGCGGTGCAGAACCAGGACGACATGGACCTGCCCACGTTTCTTCGCCGGCCAGTATCGGTCCGCTAACTGACCTAGCCTAGCGGGAACAAACCGACGCCGGGATGCCTTCCGAGGCGGACATCCCCGCGTCGACCCCTTTTATGCGAGGAGCTATGCTAAGCCCTATCTCGTGGGACTTGGGGTTCGGGCGGCCGGGCTCGTGGCTGCTCCGGTCGACGCGCGAGGCGAAGATGAGCCGCTCGTTGTACTTCGCGGCGTCGTGCTCCCGCTGGCTCCCGCGCTCGGTGAAACACACGGCGTCGCGGTCGCTGAACGGCTTGCCCCAGCCAATCCGCTTGCTGATGAAGTGGCAGTGCCGCTTCGGCTGGTTGCGGCGCCGCTGGTTGCGCTCCCGCCGGCTGAGGAAGTAGCCGTTCCGCTACGGCTTCCCGGGCTACCGCTCGCGGACGCCGTGGCGGTACCGCTGCGGGCCGAGGCACTCGCCGATGCGCTCGCCGACTTCGTCGCTGCCGCGCTTGCGCTCGCGGAGCGGCTCGGCGCGCATGTTACTCCCGCCGTCGCCGTGGTTGTGGACTCATTATCGCTTCCGCAGGCAACCGCCAACGCGAGAAGGCCCACCGCGATAGCGATTGGGACAAGGGCAAGAACATCGTGGCGCTTCATCAGTGCCTCCTTCTTGTTCGATTGTTATCTAAATATCTCAAACGAACAGAAAACATGCTCTGGTGCCGCCTCTCATTGCAAGTTCATAACAACGGTCGTGGCGCAAGGTACAACCGACTCGGATTTGCCGCGCTGCGAGCGGGCTGTGGCAGTCGGCCGAGCGCGGGACGCTCCTCCCGCAGACGCTGATTACGCTATGAC
>VBJT01000072.1:6535-8821 GCA_005880075.1 Chloroflexota bacterium | reverse complement strand
AACCGCAAGACATGACTCGTGGTGACCTCTCGGGATGTGCCAGCCATTGTGCTCAGTTCTTCAATGACGAAATCCCACAGTAGAGGCTCCGATGCCGCAGTGGCGTAATAGTGAATCGGCACGATCACCGACCTGTCTACGCCCGAACGCTCAAGAACGGCGAGGAGCTTCCAGAGATTCGGGGGATTACTGTTCACCAACCGGGGGATGAACGCACGACCCACGACGTCACGTACGCGGTGTCGGCTCGGAAGCCCGATGATGTTGCCGGCAAGATGAGCAGTTTCGGTCGAATCGCCCCACTTGAGCGTCATCGCTCTCATCGAGTCGAGCAGAGCCCCGCCTTTCTGAAGTCGGGTAGTGTATTTGTGGCGTTGCTGTCTGAGTTTCTCGTTTAGCACCGCGGAGCCGATTATAGCTCGGTACTCGCGTCTCTCAAGAGAATGTGGGCGCCTTACGTCCTAAATACCACGCCTTTAACGGCGGCGGCCTAGAGCTTGATCTCGATATCCACGCCCGACGGAAGCTGGAGGCGCATCAGCGCGTCCACCGTCTTCGAGGTCGGGTCGAGGATGTCGATCAGACGCTTGTGCGTCCGGATCTCGAACTGCTCCTGCGAGTCCTTGTCGATGTGCGGGGAGCGGATCACGCAGAACTTCTCGATCCCCGTCGGCAGCGGGATCGGTCCCGCCACCGCCGCCCCCGTCCGCTCCGCCGCCTCCACAATCTGCACCGCCGACTGGTCCAATATCCGGTGATCGAACGCCTTCAACCGAATCCGAATTTTTTGTCTAGCCATTAGATCCGATCATCCTGAGCTCCGTCGAAGGGCTGCCGCGCCATTGGTTACTCGGGACTCCAGACTGTGGACTCGAGACTCGGGACTCGGGACTGAGAACTGAGCAATCGGGGCGGGGAACCAGGATCCGGAGTCCCGAGTCCTGAGCCTTGGATCCCGAGTCCTGCCGTCACGCCCTACCGCCTCACCGGCTGCCGCTGCGTCCGCCCAATCTGCTCCCTCATCGACGCCGGCACCTCCTGGTAGTGGTCGAACTCCATCGTGTAGCTCGCGCGCCCCTGCGTAATCGAGCGCAGCGTCGTCGCGTAGCCAAACGTCTCGGCCAGCGGGATGTGCGCCGCTATCACCCGCAGGTGGCCCCGGTGGTCCACGTCCGTCACCTGCCCGCGCCGCGAGCTGATGTCGCCCAGGACGTCGCCGAAGAATTGGTCGGGCGTCGCCACCTCCACCTTCATCACCGGCTCCAGCAGCACCGGCTTCGCGCGCTTCATCGCCTCCTGGATGCCCAGAGAGCCCGCCATCTTGAAGGCGATCTCCGAGGAGTCCACCGGGTGGTACTGCCCGTCCACCAGCCTGACTTTGATGTCGATCACGGGGTAGCCGGCGACAATACCGGTCTCGAGCGCCTCGCGCACGCCCTGCTCGACGGCCGGGATGTACTCCCTCGGGATCGCGCCGCCGATGATCTTGTTCTCGAACTGGAACCCCTCCGAGTGCGACAGCGGCTCGACTTCCAGGTGCACGACGCCGAACTGGCCGCGGCCACCGGTCTGACGGACGAAGCGCCCCTCCGCGCGGGCGGTCGACGTGATCGTCTCCTTGAACGCGACCTCAGGCCGGCCGACGTGCGCATCGACGTTGAACTCCCGCAGCATGCGGTCGACGATGATCTCAAGGTGCAGCTCGCCCATGCCGGAGATGATCGTCTGGCCGGTCTCCTGGTCGTAGCGCGCCTTGAACGTCGGGTCTTCCTCCACCAGGCTGGTCAGGCTGTTTCCCATGCGCTCCTGGTCGTCCTTCGTCTTTGGCTCGATCGACACCGAAATGACCGGCTCCGGGAACTTTATCGCCTCCAAAACGATTGGAAACGAATCGTCCGAAAGCGTGTCCCCTGTGAACGTGTGCTTCAGCCCGACCGTCGCCGCGATCTGCCCCGCCGCGATGCTATCGATATCCTCTCGCCGGTTCGCATGCATCCTCAAAATCCGCCCGAGCCGCTCTCGTTGGCCACGTGTAGCGTTGTACAGCATCGCCCCCTGCTTCGCCACCCCAGAATACACCCGAAAGTACACCAACCGCCCAACATAAGGGTCCGCGACAACCTTGAAAGCCAGCGCCGAAAACGGCTCGTCCTCCCGCGGCTCTCGGGGAATGGTCTCTCCGGTCTTGGGGTTCGTTCCCGTCACGGCAGGGACCTCGAACGGCGAGGGCAGGTACTCGACGATCGCGTCGAGCAGCGGGTGGATGCCTTTGTTCTTGAGCGCGGC
>VBJT01000072.1:0-6415 GCA_005880075.1 Chloroflexota bacterium | reverse complement strand
GGCGCTTCGTCACCCTCGCCGAAGAAGAGGGCAGTCTCCTCGACGAGGTCGATCACGCCCCGGAAGGCGTCTTCCTGTCCCATCGGTATTTGAATCGGCACCGGACGGGCGACGAGACGCTCGCGGATCATGTCGACGGCGTTCCAGAAGTCGGCGCCGACACGGTCCATCTTGTTGATGAAGCCGATGCGCGGAATGTGATAGCGGTCGGCCTGGCGCCACACCGTCTCGGACTGGCTCTGCACGCCGGCTACCGCGTCGAAGACAACAACGCCTCCGTCCAGCACACGGAGGCTGCGCTCGACTTCGACCGTAAAGTCCACGTGGCCGGGGGTATCAACGATGTTGATCGTGAAGTCCTGCCAGTTCGTCGTCGTCGCCGCGGCGGTGATCGTGATGCCGCGCTCGCGCTCCTGCGCCATCCAGTCCATGACGGCAGTACCGGAATCGACCTCGCCGATCTTGTACGTGATCCCCGTGTAATAGAGGATCCGCTCGGTGACTGTGGTCTTACCGGCGTCGATGTGCGCAATGATACCTATGTTGCGCACCCGCTCTCTGGGCACGCTTGTATTCGTGATGCTTGTCGTTTGAACCATCTCCCACTTCCCGGGGCGGGAACTAATTACCCATGGCAGTTGCGGGCTCTTGACTACCAACGGTAGTGAACGAAGGCCTTGTTCGCCTCCGCCATCTTGTGCGTATCGTCCCGCTTCTTGATCGCTGATCCCTGCTCGCGATAGGCGTCCGCCAGCTCTGCCGCCAAACGCTCTGACATCGGCCGACCGGCGCGTGACCGCGCGGCACCAAGCAGCCAACGCATCGCAAGCGAGACCTGGCGTGCCGGGCGGACCTCGAGCGGTATTTGGTAGGTCGCGCCGCCGACTCGCCGAGGCCGGACCTCGAGCACCGGCATGACGTTACGCATCGCCTTCTCGAAAACGGCCCGCGGGTCTTCCTTCGTGCGCTCTCCGATATCGTCAAGGGCGCGGTACACGATGCGTTCGGCGACGCCTTTCTTGCCGTTCTTCATTATCTTGTTGATCATCGTTTGCACCCAGACGCTATTGTACTTGGCGTCAGGCGGCGTTCGATGACGGATGACTTTACCGCGTCGCGGCATGAAATACTCCCCGGTAACTAGCGGCCTTCGGCCTTGCGAGTCCCGTACTTGCTGCGCTGCTGATTGCGTCCCTGAACGCCGACGGCATCAAGGGCGCCGCGAATGATGTGGTACCGTACGCCCGGCAAGTCGCGTACCCGGCCGCCGCGGATGAGAACGACGGAGTGCTCCTGAAGGGTATGGCCCTCGCCGGGGATGTAGGCGGTGACCTCGATTCCGTTCGTCAAGCGCACACGGGCAACCTTGCGAAGGGCGGAGTTAGGCTTCTTCGGCGTCTGTGTTCGCACGTTCGTGCAGACGCCGCGCTTTTGTGGGTTGCCGTCGCCGCGCGACATGCGGTTCTTGAGGGAATTGAAGCGGAAACGCAGGGCCGGCGCCTTCGTCTTGCGGGCGAACGGCTTGCGTCCCTTTCGTACGAGTTGGTTTGTGGTTGGCACCTTGCGAATCCGTTCCTTTGCAAACGAAAGGCCGGAAACTGCCCCTCCGATCCATGGGAGCGGGTCTTCCGACCACTGCGACTAACGCACGACTGGCGTTGCCGCGCGCCAACACATAAGGATAGCCACGCTACGTGGGGATGTCAACTTCAGGTGTCCATTCGTGACACGCAGGCGTACGAGTACAGCCCAGATAAAGCCACGGCGTGAGCCAGCGTTGGGCTGGGCGTTTTCCATCGCGCGAGCGGTCGGACGTCGTCACCAGTACGCCAAGTCGATGTGAGGACGTTTCACGTCGACGAATGGGCGTCCGAGTCGTTCCGATTCCTCGTCCCACAGAAACCAGCCGAGGCCGCGCTCGTCCGCCACCGGGCGGAACTCCTCGAGCAGGGCGGCGAGCCCCGGTAGTTGCTCGAGTGGTGCGAGTAGGCAGTCCCGGCCCAGGCGTTCGGTCTCGTTGATGAAGTAGGCGATAAGGCGCGCCATCGCACGTTCGTGGCCGGCCGCGAAACCGAAGTCCAGCAACGCAGTCACATCGATCGTTTTTCGCTCGCCGGTGACCGTGTTCAGCCATTCCTCCCGCATGTCCCTGCCACGGTCCCAGAAACCACCGCAGGCGACAATCTCGCCTTCCTCCTCCAGGACAAAGTAGTCCTGCCACCCGTACACGTGTTCGACCCACGAGGAGCGCGGGCCCCAGTACCCTTCATCGAGCCGCAACTCGAGCGATTCGACGCTGTAGGGCCGATAGAGGTCCTGACGGCGATGGGTGCGGTTGATCAAGGCAACGCAGCGACGGATGTCCGGTGATAGCGCGCGGCGGACCCCTTCGGCCACGCCCGCGACCCGTCGAGCCGGTAGCTGGAGCACCGCAACGGGAATTCCGGGAACGTCGCCTTCTCGCTCAGGCGAGCTAGAGACGACGCGAGGGCGGGTGTGCTTGAAGAAGTTCACCGCACCGAAGTTCTGCGAGCGGATGTAGTGATATTGGCCAGTCGTCGGCGGGTACCAGAACGCGCTCGCGACCGCGCGAACGAGGTTGCCGAACCCTCGTCCGCGGCAGTCCCGGTGCACGCGCAAGCCCTGACCACAATGCACGGTCAGCCGCTCCCCGCTCAATATGAGGTTGCGCTTCGCCCAGACCACGCACGCCAGAAGCTTGCCTTGCTCTTCTAGACGGGGATGCTTACGTTTTCTTGCAAGCGGAACTGGGCGAACGCGTTCGGTTCCCGGCGCACCGTGATCCGCCAATCGCCCACTTGCTCGTCCGCGTTGGCCCACAGATCAGCGAAACGGTCGTTGTCTTGAGCAGAGGCCTCGCGACCGCGTAGTGTGCCGAATGTCAGCTCTTCGGCCTGGGGAACAAGCCACTGGGCCCTCTCCAGGCCCTGCCTTCCCTGTTCGACCCAGCCGGCGAGCAGGCGCAGCGGGAGGTTCAGGCGAAGTGCCGTTACGAGAGGATCGTCCGGCCAGCCGGCGGCCTTCCACGCTCCGCGAACGGAATCTACCGACAGAGGGTTGGTCACACGCCTGCGTACGAGTGCAGCCCCGACACCCAGAGATTCACCGCAAAGTACGTGAACATCACCGCGGCGAACCCGGCGACGAGCACCACCGCTGACCGCGTGCCCGACCAGTTGCGCAGCCCGCGCATGTGTAGGTAGATCCCGTAGATCAGCCACGTCACCAGTGCCGACGTCTCTTTCGGGTCCCAGCCCCAGTAACGTCCCCAGGCAGAGTTCGCCCAGTAGGCCCCGAACGCGATCCCGATCGCCAGCAGCGGAAAGCCGAGCATTACGGAGCGATAGGCGATGTCGTCCAGCGTTTGAGAGTCGGGTAGGCGCGCGAATCGATTATCGTTGCCCTGCGCCAGGTACATGACGGCAGCGGCGAAAGAGACGCTCAGCGCACCGTAAGCGATTATCATCGCAGCTACGTGGATGGCAAGGAGGTCCGAGTTCTGAAGCGCTGGGACCAGCGGCCGCACCTCTGAAGGGAAGAATGCAGCCGTCAGCAGCAGCATCGTGAAGACAACGGGGAGTGTCAGAGCGCCGAGCACGCGCGCCGAATGAGCTCTGTTATCGTCCTCGTAGAAGCGCTCGAAGACGGCGTAGAACAGCGTTATGCCCGCTGTGAAGGCGATGGTGAACTCGTACATGTTCGACCAGGGAGCGTGATCGACTGCCCGCCAGCGGGCGATCAATGAGACGGCAAATGCCACGATTGCCATCCAGACCGCGAAACGTGCGTAGAGTGCGAGCGATACGGGAAAGCCGGATGCGCCCCCGTTTCGTTCGAGGGTCGCGATGACTGGACCCTCACCCGCCTCGGTGGTTAGACGTCGCATAACGAGCCGGACGCCGAGAAGGTGGGCCCAAAAGCAGAGAGAGGCCGCTCCGGTGGCGAATATGGCCACCCAGAATGCGGCGCGCGAGACTTCTTCCATCAGCCCCAGGTAAGGCGGCGAAACGCCTCGGCCAGCTTATAGCCGGGCTGTTTGCCGACTTCTGCCATGCGGGCTCGCAGCCGCTTCTGCAGCCCTTTGGTGGGCGCGTCGCCGATCTGGCTCTTGTGCTCTTGCAGTGCCTCGATTTTCTTGTCGAGGAATTTGCTGACGTCCACGTAATAGTCCGCCTGGTCGGTGCCGGCAAGAAGGACCTCGTTCACGCGATGTATCTCCAGGCCTTCTTCCAGGTGCTCCGGGTAGCCCAGCGGGTTGCGCGCGAGCGGATAGACGGCGTCGAGAGCGGCCTGACCGGTGAGGCGGTGGTCGCGGTGATTGAAGCCGCGCCGGAACGGGTCCCACGTGACGACGAGGTCGGGCTTGAGACGGCGGATTTCGCGAACCAGTCTTCCTCGCATTTCGACCGTGTCTTCGACGTAGCCGTCGGGGTAGCGGAGGAACACGCACTCGCGCACGCCGAGCGCCGTCGCGGCAGCGCGCTGCTCCTTCTCGCGAATGGCGAGCAGCTTCTCGCGGGTCATGCCCTCCTCCTTACTGCCCATGTCTCCGCTGGTGGTGAGGACATAGTCGACGGTCCAGCCTTCGGCGCACCAGCGCGCGACCGTGGCGCCGCAGAGGAACTCGGCGTCGTCAGGGTGGGCGACGATGACCAGGGCATGGCGCGGGCCGTCCGCACCATCTTTCGACTGACGTCCGGGGCTCTTTCGCCTAGGCTTCGTATCCGCGCGTGGGCTCACAATTCGGGATTATAGCAGCGGGTTTGGATAAGGTAGAGCGCCGCGCGGGCGAGCCAATTACGACGAGAATAGGCCGCGCGAGGTATTCGCACATTACGACCAATCGGTAATTTCAATGCCTTTTAGCAATGCTGCCGTTCGAGGCTCCTGCCGCCCTAACTCCGACACCTGGAGACTCGATCCAAGGGGAAACTGGTCTACCGCGATTGCCCGCATGGGGGTAATGGCAGATCCGGGCAATGGCTTCGAGGCTAGTCAAGTTTCCGCAGTTGGTCCTTCGTGGGAATTTCTATTTCGGATGGCTCTACGCCCAGCGCCTTGGCTAGCTTTCTAATCGTTCTCCATCGACGTGGCCGCGGTTTGGCTCCTTCAAGCTCCCAGATCGTAGAAGTAGAAACGCCAGCGGCTTTGGCCAGATCTCTTTGGCTAAGGAACTTTCGCTCTCTTAATTCGCGGACTGACGGCATCGGGTCAGATTTACAGTGCTCGACGAAATTTTACGGAGCTCGGTGGTCGCAGGTCTATAGCCCGATGATTTCCGCCGGCGCGCCTCTAGCAGGCCTTGACAGTGACTCGACATACGAGTAAAATTAGGTTCATGACTTGCTCGATTTGTTCCTCTTCACGTGAAGTCGATCGTCATCACATAGTGCCCAAAAGGATGGGCGGTAGCCGGGATGCGACGGTTCATGCGCCATCGAATCTGCTCGCCCTTTGCCGTCGGTGCCATCGGAATGTTCACGAAGGCGGTTGGGTGGTCAGCCTGTCAGACACCGAATTGAAGGTTACAGATAAGCGCACCGAGACGGAAGTGATGCGGCGATTGTATCGCGGGGGGTTTAATGCCGGCACCTTCCTCGCTGGTTTCAGCCGAATAGAGTTGGTTCTTGGCGATGGCATTCGCTCGATTGCGTTCTTGGACGACGACCAACTCGTCGAGGCATTCCGAATCAGTCGGACGGTAGGGAAGAAGACCTGGCTCATCCAGGCCGCCATTCTTTATGAAGCGCAGCGGCGGAGTGTTTATGGCGAGGGTATGTTGCTCGGTATCGCGCGGCAGTTCGAAGTCGGTGTGAGGCAGGCGGAAAAGTATGCGCTTGTCTGGCGAACATTTTTCGACCGCGAGGAAACGTCAGAAGCTCCGCCTGAAACCTCCATGAATAGCGTCAACGTTGACGCAATCTTTCTAGAAGAGCCGAGCTGGTACGTCGTCGCTGCTACGGAATCGCCGGCGCCGCACAAATGGTTGGCCTATGCCCAAGATAGGAAGGCAGAGAATCCCCGTTATTCCATCAGCGACTTCCGTTCCGATATACAATCCGTGCACCCGCCGAGCGTCGAGAACCTCGTCCCCGCTGGCGATGCAGGAGAACGGCGGGGCCGCTGGTGGCAGTGTCCTTGGGTGCAGCCCTTCTGCACGCGTGATGGCAGGCCGATTCCCGTCGAAGAATGCGGGTGTGAGCGAGATCGCGATGCGGCCGTTGCCGTGGCAGGGCGCTCACCATGACAACCGAGACGGGTGGTTACGAGGCAGCCCTGGAACAGTTCGCCCGGGACAAGAGGCTCGCACGACTCGCGAAGTTCGTTCGGGCGCGACCAGGTGACCGCTGTGATGCCTGCGGCTCAACCTTGCCGCGTCTGCTGTTCGGCCTAA
>VBJT01000071.1:612-1028 GCA_005880075.1 Chloroflexota bacterium | reverse complement strand
CAGCCGGGAAGTGAGCCAGACCGAATCCTGATTCTTATCGCCGTTTCGCGCCTGTCCAGCCCGACCAAATGGGTCTTCGATATATGACGGATAGGATCGAAGAGTTGAGACGCTTGGTCCAGAGGGCCTCAGGGACCCGGCCTCACCTGACCAGTCGGCTTGAGAAGGGCGCCTTCCTGTTAGTCCTCCGCCCAATTGAGCAGGTCGACGGAGGCGCCTGGCGTGTCGGCTCCGAAGACGGCCTGAGGTCCTATTTGATCCACAACGGCGACTGCGAATGTTCAGACTACGTGAGGCACGGCAAGGGGCACCCCTGCAAGCACCGCCTGGCCCTTATGCTTCGAGATTGGCTCGAGGAGAACTGTGATGAGGGGGCTAGGGGAGAGAGCTCTAGATGACCAGCCGCGACGTCCGAG
>VBJT01000071.1:0-555 GCA_005880075.1 Chloroflexota bacterium | reverse complement strand
ATCGTCACCGAGGAAGGCCATTTTGTTGATGAGCTTCGTGGCGTCGGCGTCCACGTGGAAGCCCGCTTTCGCAAGGGATACGACCCGGACAGACTTGCCTTCGCGTTCCCTCAGCTCGCTGCCTGCATTAAGCCGGCGGTGGATGCCAATCAGTTAGAGGCCTGCGTAGCGGCCGGGATGGTAACGGAGCGAGAACTCGAGCGTGAGGGTGTGGTCTTCAAGACTCTCCACTCACGAGCACTTGTGATAAAGGAAATCCCACGAACCCACGTCGCTGGCTCGAGGCTATGCGAATGAACCTAGCTCCGTCCACGAATGAAGGTGGTGAGCGAACGACTCGGGCACTCGGGAATCGAGTTCACCTGGGAGTATCCAGCCAGGTTCCCGCGACCTCGCAGGCAGATGGACCGCGCCGCCTCGACGTCTGGCTTGCAGACCGTGGCTGACGCGGGCGTCTCCCCCTGGGAACCTCGCCGAGCCAGTCGCGGCGCCGTGATCCTGGAGCTGACCGCATCCCAACTTCTTTGCGCGGTCGTCAACGTGGCGCAGAACAAG
>VBJT01000274.1:1896-3201 GCA_005880075.1 Chloroflexota bacterium | reverse complement strand
CGCACGGCGATGCCAACCGCTGCCGCCAACTCTGTCCTCGCCCAGCTCGAAGGCGAGGGCTCCGTCATGCGCGGCCAGTTCATGCCGGGTTCGCGCAACGAACAATTCTGCGATCGACGCATCCTTGCCCGCATCCACCGCTACACCCTCGACCGCCTTCGCCAGGAGATCGAGCCCGTCACCGCGCAGGACCTCATGCGCTTTCTCCTCCGCTGGCAACACGTCACCCCCGGCACCCAGCTCGAAGGCAAGCGCGGCCTCCTCGAAGCGATCACGCAGCTCCAGGGCTTCGATATCCCCGCCGTCGCCTGGGAGCGCCACATCCTCCCCGCTCGCGTCGCCGCCTACAAAGGCTCCTGGCTCGACGAGCTCTGCATGTCGGGCGATGTCGCCTGGGGCCGCCTCGCCACCCGCAAAGGCGGCGATAACGGCCGCTCGGCGACCACCTCGTCCGCCACCCCGATCTCCTTGGTTCGCCGCACGGACCTCTCCTGGCTCCTCGCCGGCATCCGCAGCCCTCAGCCAAACGGCGGGTCAAACTCTTCGGCGCAACTCCCTTCGGACTCTCCAGGCTCCTGGCTACTTGCTCCTAGCTCCTCCATCACCGGCGCCGGTCGCGACATCCTCGACCTCCTCTCCGTGTACGGAGCCCTCTTCTACGACGACATCGCCTCCGCCAGCGGCCGCCTCCCCACCGACGTCGAGCGCGGCCTCTGGGACCTAGTCGCCCGCGGCCTCATCACCGCCGACGGCTTCCAGGCCCTTCGCTCCCTCATGGCCTCCACCAAGCGCCGCAACTTCCAGCGCCCCCAACGCGCCCGCCTCTTCCGCTCCCTCGCCGTCGGCCTCCCCTCCGGCCGCTGGTCCCTTCTACCGACAGGCGACGCCCTCCGCGTAGAAACGCCCCGAAGGCGCATCTCTGGCCAACATCCCGATGTCGAAAAAAGCCGCCACCCCGCTCGTCCTGATGCACTCGTAGGACGAGCGGAGCAACCACGTCCCGATCGCCTAGCGGCCGAAGACCTCGCCGAGACCTGGGCCGAACAACTCCTCTTCCGCTACGGCGTCGTCTTCCGCGACCTCGTCCGGCGCGAGAACATCACCATCCCCTGGAGAGACCTCCTGCGCGCTCTCCGCCGCATGGAAGCGCGTGGCTCCGTCCGCGGCGGCCGCTTCGTCGCCGGGTTCTACGGCGAGCAATACGCCCGCCCCGAAGCCGTGGAGTCCCTCCGCAAAGTCCGCCGCATGGAAACGAAAGGCGAGCTCGTCCGCATCAGCGCCGTCGACCCCCTCAACCTCACCGGC
>VBJT01000274.1:0-1859 GCA_005880075.1 Chloroflexota bacterium | reverse complement strand
CGAAGCCCGCGCGGCGAAAGCGGGCTAACGCCACGTGGCCCATCATTTATCGAGGAGAGGACGATAGCCACCGAGCAGAAGAAGCTGACGAAAGAGCAGCTCATCTCGTCCTTCGATACGCTACCCGATGACGCGACTGTCGAGGACTTCATTGAGCATCTCGCGTTCATTCTCGGCGTTGAGCGAGGGATGGCCGATATTGCTGCTGGACGGACGATCACCCATGCTGACCTATTAGAAGAAATCAAGACTTGGCGAGGCCGATCTGGAGCAACCACTCCAGAGATAACCTCCGTTTAATTCATGGCCGAATCGAAAGGAGTCGGAGCGGGCCGCTGACGCGCGCGTCGATCAGATAACCTCTTCCGCTGCCCGGCTGTCCGAATTCCCCCTTTCAGGACGCATCGTTCCTGAATTCAATCAAGAGAACATTCGCGAACTACTCGTCCGCAATTATCGGGTCGCTTACAGGTGATCGGCGAAACAGTCGGAGTGGTTACTGTGCATCACGGGGCCCGCATCTTGCGCAAATCGCACCTCAGGCGATCCTGATGCGGCAGCCAAGGACGCCGTCACCGCGCGGGCTTGCTGATTCGAGCGTAGCGTCTCCTTAACACCCCGCGTCGCGCTTCGCCTCTCCGGTTCCGCCGTTCACTCCGGCCGTGTACGTCGCCACCTTCACCCACTCGGTGCCAGAGTCCCGCTGGCAGACCGACCAGAAGTCATAATTCCCGAGCGAGCGGTCTCCCGCGTCGTTCAGCTGCGCCGGCCCGGTGAGGCCGACGTGGTCGCGAGCGGCGTTCACGATTGCCTTCCGCAGCGCCGGCGCCTCGAGCTTCTCGCCCGGACCCTTGAGCGCACCTATCCCGACGACCATAGCGTCGTATGCAGCGAGCGCGAAGGCGTCTGGCGTCCGCCCCAGCCGCTGGCTTAGGCGGTCAGTTACCGGCTTCCAGAGTGCGCTGTCCGCGTCGCGTAGGCCGAGAATCGGGTTCGGATACCCCGCGTTAGCGGCGAACGAGGCCGCCGTCGGGTCCTCGAGCAGGCCCTTGCTCAGCGCAACGCTATCGCTGCCGTACCACATTGCGGACTCCAGTTCAGGCGCGCCCGCCGCGGCTGCGAAGAGCTTCGTAACCTCTCCGAAAGCCGTCAGATACACCCCCACCGGCCCGCTCTCAGCAGACGCTCCGTCGACTGCCGCGGAGAGCTCCCGCACTTTGTCCGGGAAATCCCCTTCGTCTGTCTTGTAGATGATAAGAGGCGCCACCGTCCCGCCAAGCGCCTCGAAGGCCGGTTTCATCGCCGATTGCAGGCCCTTGTTGCCTTCGTCGTCGCGCGTGATCGGCACGATCGTCTGAATGCCGTCCGCGTAGGCCAGGTTCGCCACCGCGATGCCTTCCTGTTCATCATCCGGCGTGAACCGCAAAACATTGTCATCCGGGACAGCGAGCGACGTCGCAGTGCTGAGGGGGCTGATCAAGATGATGCCGTTCTTGTCGGCAAAGTCCTTGACCGCCCGCACTTCAGAACTGGCATAGGGGCCAATGACGAGCTTCACGCCTTGTTCGTTGAGGCTGGTCAGCCCTTCGAGCGCCTTGGCCGGGTCCGTAGCGGTGTCCTTGACGGAGAGTGTGACGCTCGTACCGTTACCAGCGAGCGCCGTCACCGCCTCTTGCAGAGCCGCCCGGCTCGTCTCGCCATAGGAGGCGAGGTCGCCCGTCAGCGGCAGGAGCGCGCCAACCGTGACGGACGTCGCTCCGCCGGTAACCGACGGGCCAACGTTGGTTGCCGTCGGGCTCTTCTCGCCCGAACCCGAGCACGCACTCCCGAGAAGCAAGAGCGCCACGCACAGGCAGAAC
>VBJT01000070.1 GCA_005880075.1 Chloroflexota bacterium | reverse complement strand
GAGATGCCGCCCGACCGCCCGATCTCGCTTCTCACAGTCCGCGGGGTGCCGGAAGGTGACCTGCGGCGAATCCGGCGGTTGCTGGCGGGTACGGCCCGCTGGAGCTGAACATCGCCGGCGCATGAGGTCGTTCTGCGCCCGATGGGAGCTGCGTGTTATACGATTGGGCGCGCAGAATGGCACAGACTGAAGATCATCTCCACCCAAGCGAGACCCAGCGCATCGAAGCCTTCAGCGATGGCGTCTTCGCGATCGCTATTACTCTGCTCATCATTGAGATCGGGGTCCCGCATGTGAGCGGCAATGGAGGTCTCGCGTCCGCACTGGGCGATCTGTGGCCGTCCTACGGTGCTTATGTGCTTAGCTTTGTCATGATCGGGATCTACTGGGCCAACCACCACTCGTTCTTCAGGCTCTTCGCCGGCACCGATCATTACTTCCTCATGCTGAATGTCCTTTTCCTCATGGCAATCGCCTTCCTTCCCTTCCCGACGGCGGTCCTCGGCGAATACCTCGATGATTCATCGCAACGGGATGTCGCCGTGAGACTCTATGCCCTTGATCTGCTTCTTCCGGCATTCGGTTGGCTCGTCGTATGGCTGTATGGGAACGCGCGCGGACTCATGGACGAACGCCTGGCGCCGGACTACCTTCGATTCCTAACTCTTCAGTACCTGTTGTCAAACGCGCTCTACGCGAGTGCGCTGCTGGTCTCGTTTTTCAACGCCTGGGTGGCGCTCACGATAGTCGTCGGGCTTACGCTGCTGTACCTTCTGCCGCCGAGAAGGCCGCGCTTCGTCCAATAGTTCTCGGCGGGCAAGACGCCCCGCCCCACGCCGCCAGCCGTCTAGTCGCCGGTGGCGACACCGGCTGCCTCAGCGAGAGCCGGCTCAGCCGGGGTCGCTCTCCGCATGAGCGGTGACCATAGGACCAGCAATGGGAAGCTCATCGCGACGACCAGTATCGCGCCCGCCCAGAACGGCGCGGTACTCGAGACGTTGTCAGCCAGCAGTCCCATCAGCGGGGCGCTCGGGATCAATACGAACGCGCGGGAGAGGTTTGTTAGCGAGACGACGGTTGCGCGCTGCTCGCTCGGCACCCGTCGGTTCACATAATCGGTGAGCACCGGCTGAGACATTACCATCACGAAGTAGAGCGACAGAAAGGCGGCCTGCGCGTATAGAGACCCCCATAGAGCGAGCAGCAGGTAGGATGAAACGAGAACGACGGGCATCAGATAGAACGTGCCTCGATCGCCGAGCCCCTTCGTGATGCGATGAGCGGCCAGGGCGCCGAAGATGGCGGCGATGCGCATAGGCGTCTGCCAAAGGCCGACTTCGCCAGTGTCCACGCCGTGTTCGACCAGGAAGGGCTGGAAGAAGAAGATCGGGCCGATGCTGCCGACCGCCACGACGCCGACGAAGAGGATCGCGTAGCGTACAGCAGCTTGCCGCCGCACGATTTGAGCGCTCTCCCGCAGGACGTCAGGATACGACAGATGAACGATGGGCCCCTCGCCACGAGGAGGCTCATGGAAGGTCAGCGCTGTCACCGCCGCAAGCGCCGCGATCGCTCCGCTTAGCACGATGGGAAACGGCAGGCTGGTTGCGTTGGCTAGCGGCGCGCCGATGAGCGTGCCCGCGACGGCGGCCACCATGTTCAGCGCCCAGGTTCGGCCATAGATCCGCTGGTACTCGTCTTCACGCCCCATTCCCTTGAGCGTGTCGTAAATGAACGCCGACTCGGTGCCGTTGAATAGCGAGAAGGCGACTCCCCAGACAAGGTAGGAGCACAGTAGCAGCGGAAACGACGAGGCGAGCCCGAAGAGGGTAATCGCCAGCGCGAAACAGCAGCCGGAGGCGATGAGCGCCGGCCGCCGTCCCCAGCGGTCGGCCAGCGCCGCGCCCGGTATCTGCAGCAGGACGATACTCAGCCAGAAGGGCACGTCGATTAGCGTCACCTGAGTCTGGCTCAGCCCGCGCTCTTCCTTCAGATATATGATCCAGATCGGCCACCACAGCTGAAGGTTGAGGAAGAAGTTGTAGAGGTAATAACGACGGATGTTGGCTTGCAACGTCTCTTGCATGGGGCGGCGATCCTGAGCGAGCGGGCAGACAGGGTGGGTGGCGGAAAGTTCGCCCGGGGCTCGACGATCAGCTTATCAGACGGCTTTGACGGCGGGCTGTCAGAAGGTCGTCGGCCCGCAGACAGCCCCGAACATACCGCTCAGCGAGGAGACGTCCGTGATGTCTACAAAGCTGTCGTAGTTCGTGTCATAGCGGCCCTGGTAACCGGGTACGCCGCTGTCGCCCACGCCGTCGTTCGATGGGTTTCCTCCCTGGGAACCAAACACACCGGACAATAGCGAGACATCGGAAATGTCGACGAAACCGTCGTTATTCATATCACGCGCTGACTGCGCGAAGCTTACCATCCTCACTGTGGCGCCGGCCGGGTGATCGTAGCTCAGGGGAGGAGTGAAGGTTATCGTTCCCGGCCCAGTGGCAGTTATATACCGCAACGTTTCATTAGGCGAGCTGATAATGATCGGCTGGCCCATTGTAAAACCGGAGGTGCTGCCCGTAATGATAGTTGAGTCTCCACTGTGGGCCGGCGCGGTGAGCACGCTGGTACCCGGCCCGGCAATGAAGGCAAACGGCGGATTGTTGCCGTCTCGGCAAGTGTCGTTGGCGTTGACCACGCCGTCGCTATCGGCGTCCGCCGTCGGGGAGCTGTCACACGCGGGGGTCGGTGGGCCGAGGCAAATCGTCTGGGCGGCGTAGGTCGCGTGGTAGTGGCCATTGGCGCCGTTCGGGTCCGGATCGCAGGCGGGACCGATATCATCGGAAGGCGGACCGCCGTCCGGGACGTTCTGGCCGGGGGGTACGTCGCGGTCGTACTGGAACGTATTGGGTGAGGTTCCGCCGCCGCCGCCCGGGCTGGCGTTAGCAACCGTCGGACAGTTATCGATTCGGTTCTGCCATCCGTCGCCGTCTTGGTCATTGTTGAAGGCCGCGTCGTTGGGATCGCACGCAGCCGGCAGCCCGTCACCGTCTCCGTCCTGGCCGGATAGGGTATTGTTCGCACGGGGGTCCCAACCGGGGTTCGGCGTCGCAGCGCAGGGATCGAGCCCGTTCTCGATTCCATCGTTGTCATAATCCCGCTGGCTTACCGCGTATTGGTAGAAGCGGACGTTCCTCGGTGCTCCCAGCGCGTTCTTCTGACGGTAGCAGGCGCCCGGGTCGCACGGTGGGGCGCAATTGGGAGCACAGGCGGTGCCGCATTCGTTTTGGGTGGTGGCCCCGGGACACCCGCCGTCGGCAGCCAGCCTGAGGGTGAAGTTCGCGCCCGCGCCCGTGCAGGAGGGCGGAGGCAGAGCGCCCGTGCAGGCGTTATCATGCGGTATTCCGAGCAGGAGCGTATTCGAGCTGAAGTTGCAGAAGTCGGAGATCGCGCTGTTCGAGGGTGGCGCCAGTGGGTCCTGGAGGAACGTCACGCTCGGATACCCCCAAGCTGGGGAAGCCCACTGCAGGTTGGGGAAGACGGTCAAAGCGCCCGGATCCATGACGACGAACTGAAGCATGACGATGAGGCTGTTAGCTACGAACGCCACGCCCTGGTAGCGCGCCCGCGCCTGGACATAGCCGCCGTCATCGGCGTTCACGTTCGGGTCCAGGCTGTCGCGGACGAAACTGGGCACCGAATCGGCACCGTCGGCCACCTGGTTGCCGCCGAGGTCGGCATTCTCCACGACCCCGTTGTTGTCCATGTCGCCGTCGTCCTCGGCTAGGTTGGCCAGCAGGTTGTCAGATGGGCCGGCGGGGAAGATGACGTTCAACCTGCTGATCTCGGCGCTCGCGACATGAGCCGCCGGAATTGTACCGTTCCAGCCGCGGGTGACCGTATACGTGTTCGTGACCGTATTGACGCCGGTAATGAGCATCTGCTCGGAGTCGATCCGTATCTCATTAATGGGCAGACCGTCCGCGCGGACGCCCATGGGGTCACTGCCGCTAGCGCCGGTGTAGATCAACGTCGATTGGCCCGCTGTAACAGCCGCGCTGAGTAGAAGAGGGTCGTTCGATGTCGCCGGGTTGCCGTCTCCAGGCGGTGTGTCGATCGGTTGGGCTGTCATATCTGTGCTCGCTTCGACGAGCTCGAAAGTCGCCGGTACTTCACTGTTACAGCCCTCGTTGGCGAGACCAAGCGTAGCCGTTGATTGGAGGCGGCCAACGTAGGCGCCGGTGCCGGGAATACCAGCCGAATCGGCCACATAGATGGCAGAATCGCCAAATGTAATCAGACCGCCGAAATGTGGAGAGGCGTTTGCAGAGGGCGGAAGGATATTGAACTGCGCATGGATATCTGGATAACCGGGGGTAGCAGTAAAGTCCAGCCGGTAGAAATCAGGCGGCCCGAAGAACGGGTTGAAGGTCGTGGCCTGGACGGGGCCTCCCGAGCCCCACGCCAAAGCCAGCGCGGTCGTAAGAACGAGACCGACGGCGAGGAGGAGCTTTGCGGTCATTTCACACTTCCCCGGCTCACCGACCTTCGCGCCTGATGGGCTCAGACGCCGGATGCGTCGGTCAAGAGGCCGGAGTAATCTCTCCCAAGCGGCGTCCCTGGGTTTATATGGCAGCCTAAAAAATATCACGGAAGCAGTAACTCGGCAATAGTTAGCGAAAATAAGCGAGCGAGCGCTCGCAATTCTTGGCGCCTGTGATAGCGGCTACTGTTCGGATGGAAGCGATGACATCGTTAGAGGTCGAGCGAGAAGAAGAAAATACCCGGCGCCAGTCCGCCTATGCTGTCCGTCTCGAAGATGTTCGCGCAGCCGCCCATGACAATCGCGAAGACGAAAAAGCCGGCCAGGTTAGCAATGGTGGCCTCTCTGACATCAGCGTCCGACACTTGCTGGATAGCGGCGTTGGTGAACAGTATCGCGATGCCAAAGCTGATCAGGCCGATCGGCACGGCGAGAGCTCCGATAAAAATAAACACGCTCAGGGCGACCGGAGCGAAGGCGAACCCCATCGCCCGGGTCATTTCGCCAAAGTCTTGGCGAGCCCCGTAGCCCTGTGTCAGGACGAGGTAGGCGACGTACACCCAGGAGAACCAAACGACGGTCTGAAGCAGGCTGCCCACGATGAAGGACCTGATAAACGCATCGCGGTCGTCGACGAAAGACTGAAGCGCCCACAGCCACGAGCCGAGCCCCGCGAAGAGGCTGGCGACGAGCACTATCACCACCGCTGCTGACGTCGCCGAAGGGTTCACGCGGACCTCGGCGAGGACGCTGAAATCCAGCCTGAAAAGGCGGCCCAGCCAGCTGCCTACGGTCGAGGCATTGGTACTCCGAGAGCGCATTGGTGAACTTCCGCTAGAGACGCAAACTGGCACACATTCTAGCGCCTGACCGCCTCCGTGTCTTGCTCAAAGTGGGCGCTTCCGCGGGATGCCTGCCCGGCGCGGATAGCGCTCCGGCGTCTCGGCGGCCTTGCGTACAAGCACAAGCGTCGGCGGCGGTCCCGGCCCCACGACGCCCAGCCGCTCTACGAGCTCAACGGCGCCTCCGCAAACAGCCAGTGCGTTTGTCGCTTCGTGGACTTCTCGCTCAGCGCCGCTGCCTTTCGGCGTGGCAAGGTAGCCGCCGAAGCGCAGGAAAGGTAGTGCCAGTTCCGCCAGAATCCGCAGGGGCGCGACCGCCCGCGCCAGCGCCAGGGTGTAGGCGCCGCGGTGTGCGGGGTCGTGCGCCGCGTCTTCTGCACGCGCCTGACACACGGCGACGCCGCTCAACCGCAGTTCCCGCACCATCTCCTCAAGGAACTGCGTCTTTCTAGCCGAGGACTCAACCAGCGTGATATCGAGGTCGGGGCGCGCGATCTTGAACGGAAGTCCCGGGATGCCGGCCCCGGTGCCGATGTCGATCACGGGCGATTCAACGACGCCGGCCCGTTCGAGGGCGTCCAGGAGGGCAGCCGACTCCCCGAAATGGCGCCGTTCTATCGACTGGCGGTCCCGCAGGGCAGTCAGGTTGGCTCGCCGGCGGCTCTCAAGTAGGCGCTGCAAATACATTTCCAGCTGTTCGTGCTGAACCGCGCTTAGATGCTTTCTTAACCCATTACCAACCGCCATCGCCAAATCCATGGTAACCGGCTCTCCTCGAGCGCCGTCTACGCCTCTGGAACGCGCAAATCGCGATGCCGAGCCTCGGCAAAGCGGGTTCTGACCAGGTTTCAAAAGACCCGCCGTCAAGGCGGGAGCCGGTGCGGAGTATAGCAGATGGGTTATGGGATCAAGCGGGTAACAAAGCGCCTAGGCACAGCAGCCTTATTGCCTCTAATTGCCTTCGCAGCCGTGATCGCCGCTTCGGCGCTCTCCGCAACCCCCGCCATAGCCCTCGACGGTGAGGAGGAAGCGTTTCTCGGCCTGATCAACCAGTATCGCGCTCAGAACGGACTCGGCGGCCTTTCCCTGGATGGTCAACTAAACGACGCGTCCAAGTGGATGAGCCAGGATATGTGCGCGAAGAACTATTTCAGCCATACGGACTCGCTTGGCCGCGATCCGTTCGCGCGGATGGCTGCCTTCGGCTACAGCTATAACACCTGGAAAGGCGAGAATCTCGCCGCCGGCACGGATACCGCCCAGGCGTCCTTTGATATCTGGAGGAGCTCGCCGGGTCACAACGCGAACATGCTTAACGCCAACTTCACAGTCATCGGTATTGGCCGGGCGCTCGGCTGCGCCGGCTACTCGTCGTACTGGACGACCGACTTCGGCGGTCAAGGCGGCGCGCCGCCGCCGCCCCCACCCCCTCCACCGGCTCCCGCGCCGGCACCTGCTCCGCCGCCTCCACCGCCGCCGCCTCCGCCACCACCGCCGGCGCCTGATCCCACACCCGCGCCGACACCAGAACCAACGCCGGCACCAACTCCGGCGCCGACGCCGGTACCCACGCCGGTTCCGGTACCCAACGAGGTGCAGATCTTCTCTCAGGTGCAACCGTGGTGGGAACGCCTGATGGTGGTCGAGCACGATGACGCGCTACTGCACAGCCTCTCCCACCTTGCCCAGAGCTACCTGGAACTCTCGAATGGTAGTCTGGTGCACGCGAACGCTTCAGGTCAACCGCAAAGCTAGCGACGCAGGCGTCTAAGGGCTGCCGTTAGCAGGTGCCTGG
>VBJT01000069.1 GCA_005880075.1 Chloroflexota bacterium | reverse complement strand
GGACGAATGACTCCGGGGCTCGACGGGCTCGTCGTCTCGAGCGCCACTTCGCTGACATCATCCAGCGCCTGCAAGACGTCTTGCAGGTAGCGACTGTTGAAGGCGATCTTCGAAGCCTCGCCCTCAATCTTGACGTCGACGTCGCCCTTGTGCTCACCGATCTCCTCCGCACGCGCCGAGACCGTCATCTTGCCCGCGTTCTCGCCTTCGCCCGGTTCAAGCTGGATGCGCACGATGCCCGCGCCATCGCGCGCGAAAATTGCGGCGATGCGCGTCTCCTGTAGGAACTGGCTCATTTCAATCGTCGTTCTCGTCGCATAGGACTGAGGGATGAGCTGCCCGTAGTTCGGAAACGTCCCCTGTATCAGGGTGGCCACAACTTCCACATCGGGGAGCTTGAACATCACCTGCGAGCGCGCGCCGTTGATGGCCATCTCGATCTCTTCGCTCTCATCAGTGATCAGGCGCTCGATCTCCCGCAGAGCGCGCGCCGGGATGATCACCTCTACCTTCTCGGGCACGTCCTGCTTGAGCTGGAGCGTATGCACGGCGAGCCGGAAGCCGTCCGCGGCGGCCAGTGTGAGCTCGGGTCCCTCGGCAAGCGTATGCACGCCGGTCAACACCGGACGCGTGTCGTCCGAGGCGGCGGCGAACTGCACCTGCGAGATCGCCTTGCGCAACGTCTTCGGCTCGAGCGTCAGCGAAAGACCGTCCGCCACGGCCGGAACCGGCGGGAAATCCGCCGCGTCCATGCCCGCCATGGTCGCCTCGTTGCGCGCGCATTGGATGTGCAGCTGTCGTCCGCGCGCGGGCACGCTCAGCTCGATGCGGTCATTCGGGAGCGAAGTTATGAAGTCGGTGAGCAGCCGTGCCGGGACGGTCACAGCGCCGTCGTCTTCGACCTGAGCTCCGATCCAGCAGGTGGTCGCGATCATCAGGTCCGTGGCCACGAGCTTCAAGCGGCCCTCGTCTGTCTCGATTTTGACGTGTGACGCCTGCGGCAAAGTGCTGCGAGCCGGGACCGCACGGCCCACTACCGAAAGGCCTTTGGCAAAATTGTCCTGCAGGGCGGAGACCTTCATAGCGATTACCTACCTACGCAAATGAGCAATATGGGGCGCGTGAACGCTCAGTAGTATACGACCTTGACCACTGACGGACAACCGGATAGGGCTTGAAGTCAGGGCTTGCCGAAGGGTCGCGGGCGCAGTGGTAGTGCTAGCATCGGCCGACGGCTCATTCGCCGGGCCGGCACCTCACGAGGCGGCGTTTGGGAGAGCCTGCTACACGGCCGGGCTGGCCACCGGCGGACGGCGCTCGGCGCGCTCTGTTGCGGCCGGTTCGTCTTTCATCATGAGCATGTTGATGGAGGACAGCACGACAAAAAGCAGCGTCAAGGGAGCTCCGATGAAGCCGGGAACCGCGACAATACCTTGATCGTCCCCATCGATGGGCCACGCCGCGCCGATTATGAGAAGTATCGCCGCAAGTAGACCCAGCACGGGGAGCCAACGCCAGAGGACCCTTGTCCTCAGGATGGCCACCGAAGCTGAGCCGACAAAGAGCACCATCCCGAACGAAAACAAATTAAAAGCGTAGGTGTTCATCTCCACCAGCAGGCGAACGGACGAATCATCGATCTCCTTGTTGTCAGCCGAAATCGCAAGCGTGCCAAACGCCAATGAGCCCGCGGCGCCGAGGGCCACCATCACTACGCCGCCGATCACGGTGAGCCAGGACCAGATGGGCGGCCAACCCTCGCCGGAACCCAGGACCCAGCGCAGCGTCACAACGTACGGCAGGAAGAGCACAACGAACGCTATCCCGGTGAGGTAGTCCCCAACCAGGTACTTCGTTCCATCGTCCGTGAAGTACTTCCGGATGTCCTGAATGGAGTCGTCCCGCATCGGCGGCTCGGCTTGGAGAATGATCACCCCGATGATGAACAGAACGGCGAACGCGATTCCAAATGCGCCGCCGACTCGCCACCATTGCTTAAAGAGATCTTGAAAACTCACGATTCCCCTCCATCGATCGAATAGAACGAGTTGTATTCGTGAAACGTCGCCTGAGGGGCAAGGGTTAAGCTAGCGGATGCTTGACAGCGTCTGCTCGGCGGCCCGGATCGTCGCTTCAACATCGGCGTCCCCGTGTGCCGCCGAAACGAACATCGCCTCGAACTGGGACGGCGCGAGAAAGATACCGTGATCAAGCATCGACCGGAAGTAAGCCGCGTAGCGGCCGGTGTCGCACCTCTTGGCCATCGAAAGGTCGGTTACGTCTTCATTCGTGAAGAACATCGTTAGCATTGAGCCGGCGCGGTTGATCCGTACGGGGACCTCAGCTTCGCCCGCCGCGCGCCGCAGCCCGTCTTCGAGATAGATCGATTTCACCTCGAGCTGCTCATACACCGATCGGTCCTCCATGGCCTTAAGCGTAACGATGCCGGCAGCCATCGCCAGCGGGTTACCGGAGAGCGTTCCCGCCTGATACACGGGCCCGAGCGGCGCGACCAGCTCCATGATCTCGCGTCTCCCGCCGTAGGCACCGACCGGAAGCCCCCCACCGATAATTTTGCCGAGACATGTCAGGTCGGGCTCGATCCCCAGAAGCGTCTGCGCGCCGCCGTAGCAGAGCCTGAACCCCGTGATGACCTCGTCGAAGATGAGCAGCGCGCGGTATTGCGAAGTCAGCTCGCGTAAGCGCTCGAGGAAGCTCGGAGACCCGGGCACAACGCCCATATTGCCCGCGACCGGCTCGACAATCACCGCTGCGATCTGTTCGCGGCAGGCCTCGAAAAGCGCCTCGACCGCCGAGACATCATTGTAAGCGGCGACCAGCGTCTCGGCCGCGAATGATGCCGGGACGCCCGGGCTGTCCGGCAGGCTGAGAGTTGCCTGCCCCGACCCCGCCTGCACGAGCAGGCCGTCGGCGTGCCCGTGATATCCTCCCTCGAACTTCAGGATTTTGCTTCGGCCTGTGTAGGCGCGCGCCAGCCGGAGTGCGGACATCGTCGCTTCGGTCCCGGAGTTCACGAATCGCAGCAGCTCAATCGACGGAAACGCTTCCTCGATGACGCTCGCCAGTTCGATCTCCAGCTCGCTGGTCGCCCCGTACGCCGTCCCGCGGGAGGCAGCCGCCGCGAGAACGTCGGCCACGGCCGGGTACGCGTGCCCCAATATGAGCGGCCCGTAGGCGCACACGTAATCGATGTACTGATTGCCGTCGACATCGACCACCTGCGCCCCGCTGCCAAAGGAGATGATCGGCGGCTCAATGCCGACGGCGCGATAGGCCCGCACCGGGCTTGAGACGCCGCCCGGCATCACCCGCTGGGCCCGGGCGAACAGATCTCGGGAGCGCTTGGTCTTCCTGGCACCCTCGGTCATCGCGGGGGAACCAGCAAGCCCACTAGCTCGTCAAGCGACCGCACCCGCACGTCCGGCTGTGGCACGTTCCTCGGCTTCCGCATGCCGTTCCGATTGACCCACGCGCTTTTCATGCCGGCGCGCGCGGGCCCCAGCACGTCCGGTACCGGATTATCGCCGGCGTAAAGGATGTTGCCAGCCAAGACGCCGAGTTCGCGAGCCAGGTACCGGAAGATCGCCGGGTGCGGCTTGATCGCCTCCGCCCGCTCCGACGTCACCACCGTATCGAAGGACAGGCCGTTACGCGAGAGGCATTCTGTCAGGAAGTCGTCGTCCGCATTCGAGAGCAATGCCAGCCGGTAGTGCGGTCGGAGTGCGTCGATCGCGGGCCGCGCGTCCGGGAACGCGGAAGCGCCCGCCAGCGCGGCCTTGAACTGTAGCGCCGCCGCCCAGGCATCGCCGGAGAGCCGCATTCGCCTGAATACGTACTCGAATTGGTCCGCCCATGCCTGGTCGTACCGCTTATACACAGGGTCTGCGTGGTGCTCCGATCGCATCAAGTACGACGCGCGGAGGAACCGGCGCCACATCTCCGCCGCGTCCGCCTCAAGCCCCTGCGCCGCGCATATTTCCGCCATAGTCACGATGAAGTCCGGCTCCGTGAAATCGATAACCGTGCCGTATGCGTCGAATACAACGGCCTCAACGCCGCGCGGGTCGAGTTTCTGCTTCTGACGGCGCGGCGGGGCGACTACGCCAACCAGCGTGCGGCCTCTTTGGCGTGGTAGGTGATAATGATGTCCGCCCCGGCGCGCCGTATCGCCGTCAGGATCTCCAGCGTCACGAGGCGCTCGTCCAGATATCCCGCCGCTGCCGCCGCCTTCACCATCACGTACTCACCGCTCACGTTGTAGGCCGCCAGCGGCAGGTCGAAGCGGTCGCGGGCGCGGGCGATCAGGTCGAGGTTCGGCAGCGCCGGCTTCACCATTACGATGTCCGCCCCCTCCTCGATGTCCGCCTCGATCTCGCGCATCGCTTCGCGGCTGTTGGCCGCGTCCATCTGGTAGCCGCGGCGGTCGCCGAACTGCGGCGCCGACTCCGCTGCCTCGCGGAAAGGCCCGTAGAACGCCGACGCCTGCTTCGCGGCGTACGCTATGATCGGCGTGCTCCAGAAGCCGCTGTCGTCCAGCGCCGCGCGGATCGCCGCCACACGGCCGTCCATCATGTCCGACGGCGCGACGATATCCGCCCCCGCCTCCGAGTGCGACACCGCCGTCCGCGCGAGAAGCGGCAGCGTCTCGTCGTTATCTACGTCACCGTTCGCCCCGAGTAGTCCTTCTTCGGAAGGACGTATCGAGGGGCCCACGCGAACCACTCCGCAGTGCCCGTGCGACGTGTACTCGCATAAGCACACGTCGGTGATCACGACAAGCCCCGGCGACGCCTCCTTCAGTACCCGCGCCGCTCGCTGCACGATCCGCCGGCAGCCCGAACAGCAGCACCGCCGGGACGCCGAGCGAGCGCAGTTCCTCAGCCTCCCGCGGCAGTTGATCGAGGGAGAGGTGGTACTGCCCCGGCATCGACGAGATCTCCTCGCGCACTCCCCCGCCGTGCGTCACGAACAGCGGATACACGAAATCGCTGGGCGACAGCCGCGTCTCGCGCACGAGCGCCCGCAGCGCCTCGCTCCGCCGCAGCCGCCGGAACCGCCGGAAGGAGAGGGGGAGGGTTCGGGTGGGGGTGGTCATGGCTTATAGGTCCCGCAGTTTTCTGCCGGGCTTCAAACGTTCTAGCGTTGTGCCGAAACCCCAAGGGATCTGAGGAAGCCAGCCTCGCTTTTTGATAACCTGTGTCAATCGTGTGGGCCTATCCAAGAAATAGAGCCGAGCGAGATCGCCCTCCTGCCATCGCTCCTTGCGCGCGCGGGCCGCGATGGCATCAAGGCCCTTTCGCCAGCGCGGCCAAAGGAATTCGGATCGGAGCCTCTCCGGTACGTTGACCCCGTCTGGGTATCGTTTAAGGCTGGGCACCGCGATGTCGCTCACAACGATTACGCGGCTGAACCAACTTATTCCTGCCTCGCCGGCCTCGGGCACACTCGAGCTGTTCTCGCACTCAACAATCAGGTAGGGAGCGAAGTACGACGGCCGACGCACCATTCCTTTCCCGCCAACATACATGTAGTTATCGAAGAAGATTCGGGCGTTCAGCACATTGACGTCCTGAATCATAACTTCATGTTCATTTTCTTTGCCGGAAGGAATCGGGGTGCGAACGGTCGCAGAAGGCGGCACCGTTAGCGGTGTATCTACATCATCGACGATTGGGTGCTGGGGGACTGGCTGTTCGAGGACAGGTGGCGGTTTGGCGACTCGTGACGGTTCGACGACCGGCGGTAACTCGACGACCGGCGGCGGCTCGACGACCGGCCTCTCTCTATCTTTGACCGGTCGCTCTGCGGGTTCGGCGGCCGGTCCTGGTGGTTCCACCGGCAACTCTGGTGGTTCCACCGGCGACTCTGGTGGTTCCACCGGCGACTCTGGTGGTTCCTCCGGGGGTTGCAATACCTCGCGGCGAATCACCTCGAGCTGGCTGGCGGCATCGGCCAGACCGGCTCTTAACAGAAGTCGACTCATTGTTCTCAGGGCGTCGGCAGCATCTTCGGAATCGACATCAGACGGGCCGAACGAATGGCCGACGTGACGGTTTCTAGCGTCCACGACGAGATCTAGCAGGGCAACAGTTGGATTTCGCTCGGGAAAGACCTCGCTGAAAGCCGTGTGATAGTTTTCCCGTACTACACGAGCCAAGTCGACGGGTTCCAGCAACGTGTACTTGTGCGACGAACTGGTAGCCTTCCTTTCCATATCTCTGCGCCTTTCGTCAGTCAATGCCTTAAGAACGCCGTCCTGCCACCATGTGCTTGGGTATTTCTTAATCAAGCGTTCCCGCACAAACGTCTGCATCGCCGCGGTGAACACGTCAAGCCCATACGCGAGCCTGTCTCGGTTGGGCTTACTCAATCTGATGCTCTTCTCGAGAAATGTCCAGGCCTACCGTATAGTGCGTTCGCTATCGCCTGCACCAGCCCCTCCACCGTATACTCCGACGCCACCACGTCCACCCGCAGCCCCAGCTCGTCCGCCGTCTTCGCCGTAATCGGCCCGATGCACGCGACCATCGGCTCACGCAGCGTCTCGATATGTCCGTTCAGCAGCGCCGCCAGGTTTCGCACGGTCGACGACGACGTGAATGTCACGATATCGATCGCGCCGTCGCGCAACAGCGATAGCGCCTCGGCGGGCGCGGTCTCCGGCACGGCGGCGCGGTAGAGCGTGACCTCATCTACCTGGCAACCGAGGGAACGAAGTCCTTCGACAAGCTCAGGACGAGCGGACTCGGCGCGGGGAACGAGAATTCGAGGCGTGGTGGCTCCGCTCGATCCTTCGGGAGCCTCAGGACGAGCGGGAAGGGTCGTTTCGGCCAGGCGAGCCGCGAGCGCCTCAACCACCGCCTCCGCCACGTACTCCTCCGGCACGAGGTCCGGAACAATCCCGCCCTCCCTGAGCGCTTCCGCCGTCGCCGGGCCGATGGCGGCGACCTTGGTGGCCGCGAAGGCCCGCGCGTCCAGCCCGCGCTCCCGCAGGTGCTCGAACCACAGTTCGACGCCGTTCGCACTCGTGAAGACGGCCCAACCGTATCGTCCCGCCACAAGCTCATCGATAGCGGCGCCAACCGCCGCCCCGTCCGCCGACGGCTCGATTTCGATCGCCGGAAGCTCGATCGGGATAGCGCCCTCCGACGCGAGCAGCCGTGCGAGCGTACTCGCTTGCCGCCGTGTGCGTGTGATCAGCACCCGCTTGCCGAACAGCGGCCTGTTCTCGAACCACGACAACTTCTCGCGCAGCCGGACCACCTCGCCGACGACCGTGATCGCCGGTGGCGAGATCCCTGCCTCCTCGACACGTGCAGCGATGTTGCCCAGCGTCCCTGTGACCGTCCGCTGCTCCGGCGTTGTCCCCCAGCGAATGACGGCAGCCGGAGTGTCCGGCCCACGTCCGTGTGCGATCATCTTCTCGGCGATCTCCGGCAGCGTCTTCGTGCCCATCAGGAACACCAGCGTGTCCACCGCAGTCGCCAGCTTCGCCCAGTCGATGCTCAATTCAGGCTTCTCGGGATCTTCATGGCCGGTGATCATGGCGAACGTCGAAGCTAGGCCGCGATGCGTGACCGGAATGCCCGCGTAGGCGGGGACAGCGACAGCCGACGTGACGCCCGGCACCACCTCGAATAGAATGCCTGCCTCCCGTAGCGCCTCCGCCTCCTCGCCGCCGCGGCCGAAGACAAACGGGTCGCCGCCCTTGAGGCGAACCACTCGCTTGGCTTCGCGCGCCTTCTTGATGAGCAGCCGGTTGATCGCCTCCTGGTCGTGGGATTCCCCGGCGATCTTCCCGACGAAGATCAGCTCGGCGTCCGGCCGCGCCTCCTTTAGCAATGCCTCGCTCACTAACCGGTCGTATACGATGACGTCCGCTTCATTTAGCCGCTGTAGCCCGGCGACCGTGATTAACCCCGGGTCTCCGGGTCCAGCGCCGACGAGATATACCGTCCCCGGCTCGCTCACGCCGTCGCCTCGAGCAACTCACTCGCGCCTTCGTCCATCAGTCGTTGCGCCAGCCTTAGCCCCAGCGAACCTGGATCGTCGACGGCCCCATCGAGTTCCCCGCGGAACATCCGCCCGCCCTCCGGATCACCGATCAGGCCACTCAGCCGGAGCCGCTCGCCCGAGACCGTCGCAACCGCGGCGATAGCCGCGTGGCATCCTCCGCCAAGCCGGCGCTCGAACGCGCGCTCTGCTGTCACCGCCACACGCGTTTCCGCGTGGTCGACTGCAAGCACCGTCCCGAAAGTGTCGGCGTCGTCGGTCCTCACCTGCACCGCGAGCGCGCCCTGCCCCGGCGCCGGCAGCATCTGTTCGAAGTCAAAGATCTCTGCCGCGCGCTTCGTCCAGCCGAGCCGCGCGAGTCCGGCGGCGGCGAGTACGACAGCATCGTATTCCCTGCTTTCAACTTTGCGGATGCGCGTATCGACGTTCCCGCGAATGTCTGCGATTCGGAGGTCTCCACGCAGTGCGGCTAGCTGCGCAGCACGGCGCGGACTGCCCGTGCCGACGGCGGCGCTGGCAGAAAGGCCGGCTAGCGGGACGTCGTGCCGGCTTACCAACGCATCTCGTGGGTCCTCGCGGGCCAGCACCGCTGCGATTGCGAGACCGGCTGTCTCCTCTACCGGCAAGTCCTTCAGGCTATGCACGGCGATGTCAATCTCGCGCTCCAGCAACGCACGCTCGAGTTCGATCACGAAGACACCCCGACCCCCGATCTCGCTCAGCGAGGCCGCCGAACGGTCGCCGGCGGTGCGAATCGTCCGCAGTTCGAAGGTCGCTTCGGGGACTGCTAGATGGAGGGCAGCGAGCGCGATTTCAGCCTGGCGAAGCGCTAGCCGGCTGCCACGGGTGCCAACGATGAGGGCGCGAGGGGACACAACGTCAGCCGCCTCTCGAGTAGGTCCTGTGGCTTTGCGCGGTCGGCAGGTCGAACAGGTCCTCGAGCGCCTCCATATAGAGTCCCTTGTCAGCGCCGTCCTTCAGCCGTGTAATCGGCCGGTCGAGCATCTTCTTGACGATCGCCGCGGTCATCGCCTCGATCCGTTGCCGTGACTCTTCATCGAGCTCCGGAAGGCGCCCCAGCGCGCGCCCTACTTCCCTGCGCCGGATCTCATCAGCCCGCTCCCGGAGCGCCGCGATCACCGGCACAACATCGAGCGAACGCCACCAATCGACGAATGCCGAGACCTCGTCCTCGATGATCGCCTCCACCCGCTCGACCTCATGCTCGCGTCCATTCATCCCCTTGGCCGTCACTGCCTCGATGTCGTCGATGTCGAAGACATGCACACCGGGAATTTCGCCGACTGCCGGATCGATGTCTCTCGGGACCGCGATGTCGATGAATAGCAGCCCGCGTCCGCTCCGGCGGGCCATGACCGGCTGAACTTCGCGCGGGCCGACCATGAAGCCGTCCGCCGCCGTCCCACTGATTACGATGTCGGCGCCCGCCAGCGCGACCGGCAGGTCGGAAAGCGCCACGGCGCCCGCCGTCCGGCCCATCTCCGCCGCCAGCTCGCGTGCGCGCTGAAGCGTTCGGTTCGCGACGACAATCTCCGCGCCGCCCGCGTCGGCGAGCGCCCGGGCTGCGAGTTTGCCCATGCTTCCTGCGCTGATCACGAGGACCGTCTTCCCCGCGAGTTCGCCCAGGCGTTTGCGCGCAAGAGTGACCGCTGCCGACCCGACCGATACGGCGTGACGCCCGATGTACGTCTCCGTCCTCGCTCGCTTGCCGGTGCCGATCGCCGAGTGGAAGAGCTTGGAGAGTGTGCCGTTCAGTGTGCCCGCCTGCGTCGCCGAAGACATCGCCTCACGCACCTGCCCGAGGATCTGCGATTCGCCCAGCACCATCGAATCGATGCCCGCCGCCACGCGGAATAAGTGCCGTGCGGCCGCGTCATGCTGGTAAGTGTAGAAGCGCGATTCGTCGATCGCGGTGCCCTTCACGCCGTTCAGCAGCGAAATGAGAAGTGCTGCGTGCGCGGAACCTTCTGGCATCGTCGCGTAGACTTCGGTCCGGTTGCAGGTCGATAACAGGACAGCGCCTCCGAGAGCCTCGCCCAGCCGCGCGACGGCCTCAGCCGCCTCTTCGGGCGAGAATGCGAGTTGCTCTCGCTCTTCCACCGGCGAGGTCTGGTGGTTCAGACCGGCTAGGGTGACAACCGTCTGTTGCGATCTCATCCCGTCCTCACCGGCTGCGACAGCGATCTCAGAAGCCGTTCCTTCGCCTCCGGCCGTTTGCCGTCAGCGAGCAACTTCCGGAGATCGGCGTCCAGTGCTTTGTTCCACAGATCGGAGTCGACCAGCGTTCCCTTCGAGCGAAGCTCGGCGCGGACCTCGGCTGCCAGTTCGAGCATCAGGGCCCAGTCCTCGGTGAGAAACGCCTCGATCTCCTCGCGCATCTTGCGCGCCATCGCCGGGCTCGTGCCGCTCGTCGAAACGGCGACGATCAAGTCTCCCTGCTGGGCAATGCCTGGCATGATGAAGTCGCAGTACGGCGGGTCATCGACGGCGTTCACCCATACCCGTCGCTCCTTGCCCTCGGCGGCCACGGTGGCGTTGACCGAGCGGTCGTCTGTGGCCACGAAGGCGAGGACGTATCCTTCCAGGTCGCCCGCCTCATAGTCGCGGCTGATGTGCCGAAAGCTACCGACCTTTGCGAGCGATGACATGTCGGGATTGAGCTCCGGACTCACAACGGTAACTTCGGCATCGACCTTCAGGAGCCCCACGACCTTCTGATGCGCAATATTTCCGCCACCGATAACGATGACGGGCTTACCGGCGATGTCGAGGAAGACCGGGTAGTAGCGCATTCCCCCAGGGCGCACGGAAGGTTACCGTCTCGCGGGCGTCGCCATTGCCGCCTCGTCGTACGACTCGGCGACCGAGAGCAGCTCCTGGTCGGCCAGGTTCGAAAGGTGCTCCCACATCTCGAGCACTTCGTCTGCCGTAAGGTCGTTCTTCTGCGCCTCCTCCCGCGCCGCTTCGTCCAACCGCTTACGGAAGAACGTGAACCCCTCCAGTACGTCGCGCAGGCTCAGTCCGTCACGAAACAACAGAGTACCGTAGTCGTGCACGATGTCCCGCGCCTCATCCAGCAAATCAGCACGTCGGGAGCCTTTCGCCAGGTACTCAGAGACCAGCGAGACGAGGCGGCGGCCGTAGTTGCGCGCCGAGTCCCTGTCATCTTCCGCGACGCCCGAGTACCAGGTCTGGTTGCGGCCACGCTGAAGCCGGCGCCGGATCCGCGAGAGAGCCACCTGACTGATAGATGTAAAGGGCTCCCGCGTGGTCGCTGCATGCCCCGCCATCATCGCCCGCAGGTCGTCCTCCGAGAAGCGACGATGGCCTCCCGGCGTCCGGAAGGAGCGGGTGTGGCCGGCGTCAGCCCACCGTCTGAGCGTCGATTCGTTGACTCCGAGGAGCTTGCAGGCCTGTCCGAGCGTGATCCAGCGGGTGGACAGCGTGTCGGTGTCGTCTCGAAAGCGCGTCATCGTGGTCATGGGGCGAACCTCACTAAATTATGCAAAACGATAGGGCGGGTGCAACTCTGACGTAGATTTTAGGGGCGTATAGATTTGGCTGTCAACCGACGACTTATTTGCAACTCCGTACCTCTTATCCCTAAACTTCCGCAGTCGTCGTGACAGCTTGGGCAGGCGCCCTCGGCGAACACGAGAATTTTCTGATTACGTGGCGCCCTCGAGGGCCGCCTGCGTGTATGGCACGATCGTTGCACGCATGTCGACACGCGAGTCGAGGTGCGCGCCGAGGCCGCTTAGCAGACCGACGACGCGGCCAATCAGCAGGAACTCGCGCGGGATGTCAGTGATCGGGTTCGAGCGGATCGCCTTCGACATGCGCTGATTGGCCTCGGCGACGATATCCGGGTCGGCGTAGGCGCGGCCCTCCTTTCCGTACGCCGTGAAGCTCCGCCCAAGTTCGAGGTAGACTGCCGTGTCCAGTGGCTTGCGGACCTTTACGCCGAGGTCCAAGAAG
>VBJT01000277.1 GCA_005880075.1 Chloroflexota bacterium | reverse complement strand
GACACGTTGCAGCTGCTGATAGAAGGAAGGATGTACAAGCTTCCGGAAATTGGTTCGGGGATAACTCAGTTCATCCTGGTGCTCGCTAATGCAGCAATCCAAGAGCCATTTCTCATCTTGATCGATGAGCCCGAACTAAATCTCCACCCGTCGCTACAGCTAGACTTCCTGACAACACTTGGATCATATGCCAGCGGTGGGGTGCTGTATTCGACGCACTCCATAGGCCTGGCTCGTGCGGTGGCTGACCGAATTTATTCGGTTCGTAAGATCAGCGAGGGTCATAGCCATGTGTCGATCTATGAGGAAACCCCGGCCCTATCGGAATTCCTCGGGGAATTGAACTATTCTGGTTACAAAGAGCTCGGTTTCGATCCTGTATTGCTTGTCGAAGGTACGTCAGAGGTCAAGACCATCCAGCAATTCCTGCGTCTATTCAAGACGGATCATGAAATAGTCCTGCTGCCGAGGGGGGTCGTCGTTGATTAGCGGATCCTCCGAGGGCGAGCTTGAGGAGATCCGGCGGATTTCAGATAACGTCTCGGCCCTTATTGATAGCGAACGCACGGTTGCTGGTGCCGCTCTGATGAAGGACCGCGCAGACTTTCAGCAAGTTTGCAAGAAAGCGGGAATAGACTGTCACGTGTTAGACCGCAGAGCGACAGAGAATTACCTTACTGAAGCCGCGATCAGAAAAGTGAAAGGTCCGAACTATCGGTCACTTCAGCCGTTCGAGAAGTTGAAGGATGTGACGCCGTCGTGGGGAAAGAACGAGAATTGGCGAATTGCACGCGAAATGAACATCGACGACTTTATTGGCACTGATCTCGGCTTATTCTTGAAGTCGCTGTAGCGGGAGTTCGAAAGTGGCAATTCACATCGAACGCAGCATTAACATCAACGCCCCGCCGGAGCGCGTCCGGGCCGTCATGATGGACATCGAGCGCTGGCCGGAGTGGACGGCGTCGATGAAGAGCGTCGAGCGGCTGGACGACAGGGAACTCGGTGTCGGGAGCAAGGCGCGGCTGCGCATCCGGCGGGCACCGACAAGCGTGTATACCGTGACGGAGATTACGCCGAACCGCTCGTTTACCTGGGAGACCAAGTCGGCTGGTATCAAAGGCGTCGCCACGCATGTCATCGAGCCGGACGGGAACGGCTCGAAGGTGACACTGAGCGTCGACCTGCTGGGCGTGCTCGCCACGCTCATGTCACCGATAATCCGGCGTCCATCCGAGGAGAACGTGCGGATGGAGGCGGAAGGGCTGAAGCAGCGGGCCGAGGCACCCGACGTGTCTGTCGGATAGAAACGGATTAGGGGATCCGCCGCGCCGAGGCGCACCTACCAACGGCCGGGGCCGTTAACTCTCTGCAAGCGGCAGTCCGCGAAAGTCCGAATAGCGTTTCGCCGCTGTACAAACGGCGTTCTCCTCAATGCGGCTCTGCCCACCGAATGGCGATGGTATGACTTCCATGGCACCCTTCCTGACCGCCGCCTTCCAGGTGCCAGCGACCTGACCATCGACGACGATGATCGATCGGAAAACGCCGCCGCTCGCCGCAAGAGGCGCGTGCGCTGGCGCCACGACCGCTCCGCGGTCCTTATACGCAACGGTGTATTCATCGAAGGGCGGAAGCAGATAGACGCCAGCTGACGCCGAACCATCTGATGTGCGGTCGGCCGGTAGCCAGTACGTCATTCCGTCGATCGTCTCCTCGACAATTTCTCCGTGCGCCATCTCGCTGCCGGTACGTGCCTCGCCGACGGTAAGCCCCGACCACCACGCGAAGTCATGCACGGTGGCCGGGCCGTGGCTCTTAAAGTACCGCTTCGCGAGCTCGGTGAGCGCCTCGTCGCGTCTAGCAGCGCGAAGGCCGGCTGCTTGCCTTGATGGCGACCGTAGCAGATGAGGCCGGTCTGCGCGTGGTAGGCCAAGATGTGCAGTCCACGCGGCTGCCCTGAGTCGAGAGGCCCACCGCCCTCTAGCCGGATGCCGGCAGCCACTAGAAGCCCGTAAATCGCCTGGCGTGTCCGCTGCTTCCCGCAACTCAGCGCCCTTAGGAGCACGTCTTTGGATAGTGCGAGGGTGCGGTCGTCAAGTTCGAGCTGGCGACGCCGTGCCGCGGACTTTGCTTCCGCTCGCGTTGCCGTCAGAGCCAGCATCCAGCGGACGTCCTCAGCCGGTACGAAATGAAGCGTTCGACGCATCGGCCAGGTGCGCACAATCTTTTGGTCCGCAATCGCCTGCTCGATGGCGGCTTCGGTGGCGTTCGGAAGGCGAAGGCCGATCGCCCACTTGCCGCCGGAGAAGTCCTGCGCCTGCACCGCGCCGAGATGCGACACCAGTTCAGCCGGTGTGCGGAAGTCCTGCTGAGCGATCTGCTGGTTGCGCAACCGCAGACGCACGATATCCACGCCGCTCATCGCCTCCCATGGTAGCGGGTGCCGCGTTAGACTAGCCGCGATGGATGTCACACCCATCAAGGTTCGCTTCCTCGGCTCCGGCGATGCTTTCGGCAGCGGCGGCCGCTTTCAGGCCTGCATCCACGTCCGCTCCCCCGATTCAAGCGTGCTGCTCGACTGCGGCGCCTCGTCGCTCATCGCCATGCGCCACTTTGGCGTCGAGCCCAACGATATCGACGCTATCCTTGTCTCGCACCTGCACGGCGACCACTTCGGCGGCATCCCTTTCTTCATCCTCGACGGCCAGTTCCTGTCGAAGCGCGAGCGGCCGCTGCTCATCGCCGGCCCGCCGGGCATCAAGGCAAGGGTGCGACAGGCGCAGGAAGCGTTGTTCGCTGGGTCCTCGCAGACCGAGCAGAAGTACGAGATCCACTTCCTGGAGTGGCACGACCGGCAGCAGGCGGCTATCGGTGGCATCTCAGCCATGCCGTTCGAGGTCGTCCACGCGAGCGGCGCGCCGCCGTTCGCCCTGCGCCTCGAGATCGACGGAAAGACCATCGCGTACTCGGGCGACACTGAATGGACGGATACGCTGGTCGAGGTGGCCCGGGAAGCAGAACTCTTCATCTGCGAGGCGAACTTCTACGACAAGAAAATCAAGTTCCACCTGGATTATGAGACGCTAAACGTCCATCGTGGCGAGCTTCACTGCAAGCGGCTCGTCCTCACGCACATGAATGCGGAAATGCTGGCGAGACTGCCCAGCCTCGACGCAGAGGCGGCCGAGGACGGGACGGAGATCGTCCTGTAGATGCGTGTCGTGAATCGCTTGCGAGCAGGCGGTCGCATATAGGCCTCGTGCTAGTATTGGCGATGCCGCAGGAGGTACCACGATGAAGAACTCCACGATGCTCCGCCTGCAACTGGGCGAAGCGTTCGACTG
>VBJT01000021.1 GCA_005880075.1 Chloroflexota bacterium | reverse complement strand
CACGCGCGAACCCATCCGCCGTCCAATCGCCGGGGGTGTCCGCAGTGTCACGGTAGCCCAGCTCAGGCACCTCGATGTTGTCGACGACAAACCCGGTCAGGCTCGTCGCGTCATCGGATACGTACTCGAAGCGCACCAGCACCTTCTTGCCCGCGTAGGCAGCGAGATTGACCTCCTCCTGCACCCATTTCCCGCTCTGCCCCGTGTACCCGGGGCCGTAAGCTGCCTCGACCGGGTTGAAGTCGGTCGAGTCGGTGGCCGGCAGCGCCTGCCAGGTCTTGCCCCCGTCGGTCGAGGCCGAAACGTAAGCGTAGTCCCAGCCGTACTCGATGTCGTACCAGGTCGAGAAGCGGAGGGTGGCGCTCGTGACTTTCGTGAGGTCGAACTCGCGGGTAAGCTTGGTGTCGATGCTGTCGCCCCGGTTGGCCCACCAGAAGGGACCGTCCAGCGCCGGCACGCCGATCGAGACGTCGTCGGCCCCGTCGAAGCTAAAGGTGCCAGCCGAACCCACCTGCAGGTAATCAGCGCCCCACTGGCTCACGTCATCTTGACCCGAGCCCATTCCAATGTCTGTCGCGGCGCCCGTCCGCGCATCATGAGAAGGGTCGGCAAACACGTCCGTAAAACTCACTCCAAATCCTGCGAGATAAGCCTGCACGCCGCGGATGCTGTCTGCTTGCTGTGCGAGCAAGGCAGATGCGTTCTGGCGCCCGCCGTAGTGGTCGAGCAGGTAGCTCATGAATAGCTCCGCCGCCGCGTAGTGGACGGCCGCTCCCGCATACGAGGGCCAGAACGTGAGCTGCATGTCCGGGTTCGCGAGGAAAGCGCTTATCCAGTTATGCCCGCCGCCGAGCTCCTCCGCTGAGACCTGTGAAAGCCCTTCATTCACCCAGGAATCCTCGCTCGAGTCCGCATGCCAGTGCACGAGATGCTGGAGTTCGTGCGCAAGCAGGCCGTTATATGTCGGGCCGGGGGATGCCAGCACGCTGCCATCCAGAAAGACAGCCTCGCGACCGTTGCTTCTCGCCGAGACGGCCGGCGGATACTCGTCGCCGCCGCTGAAGTAGCCGCCGGCGCCGTTCAAGTTTCCGTGGAAGATCGTGATGCGCGGGTCGGAGTCCACCCCCGGAGTCCACTCGCTGCCAAACCGCGAATGCACCGTCGGATAGACAAAGGTCTCAAAGTCTGACCCGATCTTCGCCATTGTAGCGTCGGACACATCGATGCCTTCCTGTACGAAGAAGTATGCGTGGTCCGTCGTGTAGCGTACGGTCGCCCCGACCGTTCGAACCGACGGACCCGTAAGGTCGAGGATCTGGAAATCGTCGCGGCTTCCCACCTCGTACCCAAACGGTAACTCGCGGGCCAGGCGGGGGCTATCCGGCGGCACCCCGCGGTAGCGATGGGCGAGGTCGAGCAGGTCGCGCTCGGGCGGTGCATCCGGATTCGGCCTCGGCGAGGGCGATGCCCCCGGTGAGCGCGATGGCCCCGGCGAGGGTGTCGGAGCGATCGTGCGCGAGGCGGCCGGGCTTGCAGTCGTGCTCGCGGTCGGGCTTCCGTTGTCGTCCCCGCCGCAGGCCACGCCGACAACGACAAGGAGGGCGACAACGGCGGTTGCTGCTGTCGCCCTCCCTCTCAACACACTCTATTTACGCTGTGACTACGCCCGCGGATGAGCCTTTTCGTAGACCTCTCGGACATGGTCGCTTGTGAGGTGTGTGTAAACCTGCGTGGTCGAGATATTCGCGTGCCCCAGCATTTCCTGAACGTTTCGTAACGGCATCCCGCCTCTCAGCATGTGTGTGGCGAAGGAGTGGCGAAGAGTATGAGGCGTGATGTCGGCGCTCAGGTTGGCGGACTTGGCGTATCCCTTCAGGATTAGCCAGAAGCCTTGCCGGGTCAGACGCTCGCCGCGCCGGTTGACGAACAACGCCGGCTCGTCCCGATTGCGGACGAGCAGCGGCCGCCCCTCTTCCAGGTAATCGACCACAGCCTCTAACGCCTGATCATGGATCGGAATGGCGCGTTCCTTCGCACCCTTCCCCATGCACCGGACGTATGGACTGCGGGGATCCAGGATGAGGTGTGAAACGTCAAGCGATACCAGTTCAGTGACGCGCATGCCCGTTGCATAAAGCAGCTCGAGCATGGCGCGGTCCCGCTTGGCCTCCGGCGTCGATCGCCGCGCCGGCTGCTCCAGGAGCTCGTCGACCTCATTAGGGCTAATCGCCCGCGGCAGGCTTTTACCCACCCTCGGCGACTTCCGCACTGAGAAACGTGAAGAAGGAACGCACGGCGGCCACCTTGCGCGCGACGGACGTCTCTGTATACCCGCGCTCCTTGAGATGGAGGATGAAGTCCTGTATCGTCGCGCGGTCCAGAGACTGCCAGCCTTTTGCGCCCGGCCGGGACCTAATGAAGTCGGCGAGCTGCTGAAGATCGTTGCGGTACGCCGCAACTGTATTGGCGGAGGCCCCCTTCTCGACCGAGAGGTAGTTCAAGAAGCCATCGGTCGACTTCCGCATGCCCGAGCCCCCTGCTATGCTGCGCCGGTCTAACGTGCTAGTTGCCATATTCTATTTTCACCTCCTTTCGCCTGTCCAGCGAATCACCGGACGGTTTTTGTTGATAACATAAGAATATCAAACAAATCTTAGCGATATCTTATGTTCTTGAAGTGAAACGCGCTTTCGCACACATGAGTTAACCGTAATGGCAGCGGCGCTACGAAAGACTCAGTCGCCGGAGTGCCCCGGCCAGGCGCTCCTGCCCAGCAATGGTACGAAGCGGCAGGGCCCCAGGTTATGGCGCAGCGCTCCTTCCGGAGTCTTCACAATCCGCACCAATTCCTGCAGGTCCCGGCTGCCGACCGGTATGGCGAGGCGGCCTCCGCTGCCTAGCTGATCCAGCAGCTCTCGCGGTACTTCAGGCGCGGCTGCTGTCACGATGATCGCGCCGTACGGCGCCGCTTGCGGCCAACCGAGGCCGTCACCGCCCGAGTGAACTTCAACGTTCGAGTAGCCCAACCGGCTCAAAACCGCGGCAGCCCTCTCAGCTAGCGCCGGGATACGCTCCACGCTGACCACGTGATTCGCCAATTTTGAAAGCAAGGCCGTCTGATAGCCCGACCCGGTGCCAATCTCCAGCACCTTCTCGCTGCCGTTCAGCAGCAGCGCTTCCGTCATCATCGCGACGATTAGCGGCTGGGAGATCGTCTGGCCGTAGCCGATCGGCAGCGGCATGTTCTCATACGCCGACTGCCGGACTTCTTCCGGTACGAACTCTTCGCGGGGCAGACGGGCAATCGCCTCAACGACGCGCGTGTCCTTAATCTCGACAGAGATGTCTGCCAGCAGAGCGCGGCGCGCCTGGCTCAGCCTGTCGGCCGCGACATTCACCATTCTCACATCCCCATTCGAGTATAGCACCGCGTTTGTGGCGCCTAAGCGGAGCGTTCGCTATATATGAAGACAGCACATGAAGCTCGACCTTGCGAGATTGCCCGTTGTCGAAGGCGTCGTCGCGTTCCTCGTCCTCATGATCGGTGTGACGTTCTTCTTCGCCTTCAAAGCGACGAGCGGCGAAGAGGGACAGACGGTCTCTTCGTTCCCGACCTCCAGCGCCTCCTCACCTGCGGCATCAGTCGCCCCGGGCGGCACGACCGTTGTCCTCCATGACAACAAGTTCGACCCGAACGAAATCACCGTGCAGGCAGGCACAACAGCAACGATTCAGATCAGGAACGATGGCAAGTCGCCCCATAACATGCATATCGCCGGCCAGGGCGGCGATTTCACCGAGGACTTCTGCACTGGTTCCGCTGACCCCTGTTCTAATCCCAATCGAGTTAAGAGCGGCGAGACCGCGACCCTGGCGTGGCAGGTCCCAAACTCACCGGGCGAACTGAACTTCCGCTGCGATTTCCACCCGCAGGAGATGACCGGCAAGATAAAGATCCAATGAATCGCGACGCGGGAATGTCGGCGGTAGCTCTAGCTGCGCGCTAACGCAACTAGCACGGCCGGTAGTTCAGAGAACCGCTCAATCACCATGTCCGGACTCGGCGAAGCGCCATCGAGAGTCCCGCCCCAGTGGTTGAACCACACCGCGCGCATCCCTGCTGCTTTCGCCCCGCCGACATCGACGTCTAGCCTGTCACCCACGAACACCGTCTCGCTCGCCTTTACTCCGGCCAGCGAGAGAGCGTGCTCGAAGATGCGCGGGTCCGGCTTCTCATAGCCGGCGCTTGCGCTGACGACGAAGTACCGAAAATTCGACTCGACGCCCAGATGACCGAGCTTCCGGCGTTGCTCGTCTTCCGAGTCCCAGTTTGTGATAACGCCGAGCTGGTAGACGCGCGCTAGTTCTTCGAGCGTCTCCTGGACGCCATCTAAGAGGCACAGCGGCTCGTAATAGTCGCGCACCGCCTCCAAAGCCGCTAGTCCCTCCGCAGCGTCGAGCAGACGCAGCTCAGCCAGAACTCCGCGCACGCCCACGGCCGACCTCGGCTCGCTCAATGGCGCCAGCGCTCGCCTCACCAGCGTCTCCGCATCGAACCCCGCTTGCAATCGGCAAAGGTGCTTGAACGCCCGGCGCGCCCGCGCCTCCCTCGTCCCGATCGTGTCGCAAAGCGTGTCGTCCAGATCGAAGAACACGGCGCGCAAGCGAGGCTCAGAAGGCATAACCGTGTCCTGCCAGACGGTCTAGCACTTCTCGCTGAAGCACGTCCGGTACCCTCATGCCTAGCCGTTCCTCCGCACCTCGAAGAGCCGGCAGATACCCAGCGATCGCCTGCTCAATGCTCACCGGTGGCGCGCTCACCCCGAGCGGCCCGAGGAGATGGTCGTGCATCTTGGTGAGCTCATCCAGCACAATCTCCCTCTTACCGGCCTTGTCCTTCGCCGCCAGCCAGATCGTCCAATCCCAGAAATGGTCGTCGATTCCTTTCAACGTTTCCCCGCTCAGCGCCCATGGAGGTTCCGCCGAATGCGGCTCCTCGAAGATCAGGTCGACTTTGACCGCCCCAGGCAGTATCAGCATGTAGCAGGCGTGATCGCTCAGCCGGTCCCACTGCTGCGCCAGCGGCTCCAGCGGCCGCATCAATGCGGGCAGCGCTTCGGCCACCGACCCGAAGTCGCTCGTCTCCAGGTCGAAGTCCCAATCCGAAAGCGGCCCGGCCTCGTCTCTCGCCCGCGAGCCGGCTAGGGTGACAGCATCGACAGACGGATGCACTCGAAGCGATTCGGCGATTCGCTCAGCAAGGCCCATATTGCGGGTGCTAATCATGGATAACCGACAAAGCGACAACCAACAACTGATGGATTGATCAGAGCCCGCTCAGCACCTTCTGCGCCAGCGCCTTCGTGAACCCCGGCGTAGCCGCGATCTCCTCCACGCCCGCCTCGCGTATCCCCTTCACCGAGCCGAACTTCCGCAGCAACGCCCGCTTTCGCTTCGGCCCGATCCCCTGGATGCCGTCCAGCGCCGACTGGATGCCCGCCTTCGAACGGACTCCCCGGTGGTAAGTGATCGCGAATCGGTGCGCCTCATCTCGCACCCGCTGCACCAGATAGAGCGCCTGCGACGTCCGGTCGAGCACGATCGGCTCCGAAACGTCCTTGACGAACAGCTCCTCGAAGCGCTTCGCCAACCCCGCCAGCGGAATCTGCCCGACGCCAAGGTTGCGCATCGCGTCGTGCGCCGCCGACACCTGCCCCTTCCCGCCGTCCACAATCACCAGGTCCGGCATCGTCTGAAACGACTCGTCGTACTCCCGCTCAAGCGCTTCAGACCCTGCGCGCCTTTCGAGTTTCGCCTTCCGATTTCCATTTCTCCCGTCCCCCGGCGCCGTCATCACTACCCCGGCGTTCGGCTGGGAAAGTTCAGCGCCGACCCGCTCCCGGTCGGTGTCGTGGTCGTCCGGCCGGTCTGGGGTCCCCTCGTTTGCGCCTTCGCCCTCGGTCTCCCGGCGCACTTTCCAGAACCGGCGCTTGAGTACTTCCTGCATCATCGCAAAGTCGTTCTGGCCGGCCACGCCCTTTATCCGGAAGCGGCGGTACTCGTTCCGCTTCGGGTGACCATCGACGAACACGACCATTGAGCCGACCGCTGAAGTCCCCTGGATGTTTGAGATGTCGTAGCACTCGATCCGGCAGGGCAAGTCCGGCAGGCTCAGCGTGTCCTGCAGCTGCTCGAGCGCCTGCCGCTTTTTGCCGCTATCTGCCAACCAGCGCGCTCGCGCCTGCTGTAGCGACTCGCGCGCGTTCGTCGCCGCCCGCTGCACCAGCTGCACTTTCTCACCGCGGGACGGCACCATCAAACGGACCGGCCGTCCTCGCCGATCCGAAAGTACCTGCTCGATGACTTGCGCGTCCTCCACCGCGATCGGTAGAAGCACCCGGCGCGGCACGTACGGCGCCGATTCGTAGAACTGCTCGATGAAGCTCCCCAGCACACGCTTGTCTGGCTCATCGACCGTCCCGTCGAGCTGGAAGGTGTCTCGCCCGATCACATTCCCCCGGCGCACGAACCATACCTGCACGTACGCTTCCTGCTCTTCGCGTGCCAGCCCGAACACGTCCATATCCGTCCGGTCGCGCACCTCCATCACCTGTCGTTCGGTCGTCCGCTCGATCGCTTGCACCTGGTCGCGAAGGCGGGCCGCGCGCTCGTACTCTAGGGATTCAGACGCCGTCTGCATCTCACGTCGGAGGTCCCGCCCAATCTCGTCCGTGCGCCCCTCGAGGAACATGATCGTCTGCCGGATGACCGTGTCGTACTCCTCCTTGGTGCAGAGCGAAGCGCACGGGCCCACGCAGCGGTGGATGTAGTACTCGAGACATGGGCGAGGGTCTTCCCCGGTGATGACTTTCGTGCAGGACCTCCAGGGAAACAGCTTCTTGACGAGGTCCAGGGTCCGTCGCACCGACCCCGCCGAGGCGAACGGCCCAAAGTAGCGCGCGCCGTCGTTGAGCACGCGGCGGGTGATCTCGACCCGCGGCCACTGCTCCTTGAGATCGATTTTCAGGTATGGGTAATGCTTGTCGTCCTTGAGGCGCACGTTGAAGAACGGCTGGTGCCGCTTCACCAACGTCGCTTCGAGCAGGAGCGCCTCCTGCACCGTTCCCGTCAGGATGAAGTCGATGTCCATGATCTGCTCCACCAGCCGCCGGGTCTTCGCCTCGAACCCGTGCATCGAGCCGAAGTAAGACCGCACGCGGCTACGCAGGAGCGCCGCCTTCCCGACGTATATCACCCTGTCCTTCGCGTCGCGGAAGATGTAGACGCCGGGCTTCGCCGGCATCGCTTTCAGGCGGTCGTCGAACTTCGCTTTCGGTGTCGCCATCGCATTGATATTGTATCGCCGGGCGCTTGGATGGACGCTTGCCGTCCTAGTCGCCGACCCGCGTCCAGGTGCCGCAGCCCCACGAGTCGAATGCGCGGTCACTCTTGACGATCTCGATAGTGATGATCGACGTCCCGGACCCTGTGGCTGTGATTGCGGATGGTGTGCCGTCGAGGCTGGACAGCCGCGTCCACCGGCATCCCTCGGACGAATCGGAGTTCTGCCAGAGGCCCGGCTCGATCTCCTTGTTGACCAGCCATGTGCCCGGGCCGAACGGATCGCCGGGTGCAGCCGAAGGCGCTTCCAGGATCTGGGTCCACCATCCGCATCCCTCTGACCAGAAAGCCGCGTCCGTAGGCCGTATTTCGACGGTCAACGACGAGCCGGAACCGGCGACCGTGTCGCTGGTGCCCTCTATCGAAGAGAGGCGCTTCCATAAACACGTCCTCGAGCGAATGGCCCGCCACATCCCAGGCGCGATCTCTTCGCCGACGAGCCACGTGCCGTTGCTGAAGGTCCCGCTTCCTCCCGGCGGCGGCGTCGTGGTGGGGCTCGGAGCAACAGACGCGCCCGCCACCGCGGCGCCGGGTGACTGCCCCGCTGTCCTTGAGCCCGTAACGGCCGAGTTGCCGCCCGAGTCCGAAGTGTCCCGTAGCAAGATCATCACCAGGGCGGCCAGCACGACTCCTAACCCGCCCGCAATTGCCAACCAGCCAAGTGACAGTCGCGCTACCCTCGCTCGCCATCCAACGGCCTGCCCCTCGCCATACAGTGTGCCGTAGGGAACCCCCGGCTGGTCGGCCATGTGCTGAAGGGCGAGCCGCCTCAGCCGGCGCCGGTCGTACTCCGCGCGTTTGTCTGGATCGCTGAGGATCTCCAGCGCCCGGTTCAGCCGGCGCATGCGTTCCGGCGCGCGCGGGTCGGGATTGACGTCCGGGTGGTAGGTCTGGGCCAACCTGCGGTAGGCCGCAAGAATTACGCCGGGCTCGGCGTTTGGGGAGACTTGAAGGACCTCGTAATGGTCCGGCTCGGTGGGCATTTGACTGAACCATTATGGCCTCTGCGCGTGAGTAAGTCGACGTATTATGCGGCCGATATTAAAGGTGGTTGTAGGCTAGTCTTAGCCTACTGACAACCCGCCGGCACTCGCTTCCCTTAGAATGAAAATGGCCTCGCGAGCACAGACGGGAAGGAGGAGCCATGCGCAAAGCAATCGCCGCCGTGAGGGGCGCAGTCGCGGGTGCCGCCTCGCTCCGCTGGCTGCGGCGCCGCAATGAGGACATCGCCTGGCAGTCCGCTCATCCGCCCGGCCGGATTGTCGATGTCGAAGGTATCCCCATCCATATCGTCGAGCGTGGCAGCGGCCCGAATGCGGCCGTCCTCATTCACGGCTTCCTCGGTCACACCTACAGCTTTCGCTACCTGATCCCCGAGCTGGCCAGGGACCAGCGCGTCGTTGCCGTCGACCTGAAGGGCTCCGGCTATTCCGGCCGACCGAACAAGGGTGATTATTCGCTCAGCGAGCAGGCCCGCGTCGTCATGCGCCTGATGGACAAGCTCGGCATCGACCGCGCCTCCGTCGTCGGCCATTCCCTCGGCGGCGAGGTCGCCATGCGCATGGCTGTAAACTCGCCTGAGCGCGTGGACAAGCTCGTGCTCGCGTCCAGCGTTTCCGGTGACCGGATTCCGACCCTGCCCGTGACCCCGCTAATCAAGCCAATCCTCTGGTTGATCGGGCGCCTCTTCGGACGCCGCATCTTCCGCCGCCAGTTCTACGACCCGCGCAAAGCAACGAAGGACGTCCTCGAAGCCTACCGCCGCCCGCTGCGCATCAAGGGCACCGGCCACGCCGTTTACCAGACGCTCAGAGATATGCGGCGAGAGAAGGCCGTCGACAGCAGCCGCATCGTGGCCCCCGTCCTTATCCTCTGGGCATCCCACGAGCGCATCCTCCCCCGCTGGGTTCTCTCCCGCCTGCGCAAACGCTTCCGCCGCGCCGAAGTCATCACCATCGAGCGCGCCGGCCACCTCCTCCTCGAGGGGACCCGCTCACGGAGATCGAGCAGGTCGCCCTCGGGCTCGGGTACCAGTCGCATGGCACTGGCGAATCAATCGCGTAGAGACGCCCGTAAGGCATGTCTCTCGCCTACGAACCACGGCCCGTGCCGCTCGTCCTGAGACTCTCGCAGGACGAGCGGAGCAACCAGCTCTCGCACAATGACCGACGACATCCTCTCCTCCTTTCATCCCGCCGTCCGCACCTGGTTCGGGCGCAAGTTCTGCGGCCCCACCGACGCCCAGGCCCTCGGCTGGCCCGAGATCATCTCCGGCCGCGATACCCTCATTTCCGCGCCAACAGGCTCCGGCAAGACCCTCGCCGCATTCCTCGTCTCCATCGACCGCCTCATCCGCCGGGCCGAGAAGGAGCCGCTGACCGACGAAGTCCACGTCCTCTACATTTCGCCCCTCAAGGCACTCAGCAACGACATCCGCCGTAACCTCGAAAACCCCCTCGCCGAGATCGAGCAGGTCGCCCTCGGGCTCGGGTACCCCTCGCACGGCATCCGCACCGCCCTCCGCACTGGTGACACCACCGCCGCACATTCTCATCACAACCCCCGAATCCCTCTACCTGATGCTCACCGCAGAGCGCAGCCGCGAGATCCTCCGTACCGTCAAGACCGTCATCGTCGACGAAATCCACGCCCTTCTCCGCGACAAGCGCGGCAGTCACCTCGCCCTCACGCTCGCCCGCCTCGATCACATTTGCGAACAGCGCCCCGCCCGCATCGGCCTTTCCGCCACCATCAAGCCCATCGAAGACGCCGCCCGCTTCCTCGTTGGCGCCGACCGCGTAACAACAGTTGAAGAAACCGCGCCCGTTTCCGCTCGTCCTGAGGCTCTCGCGGGATGTCACGCTCAAGCCGCCCCCGATTGCGCCATCGTCAACACCGGCCACCAGCGGGACCTCGAGGTTGAGATCGAGATCCCACCCACCGACCTGGAGGCCGTCGCGTCCGGCGAACAGTGGCGCGACACCTACGACCGGCTCGCCGAACTCATCAAGCAGCACCGCACGACCCTCGTCTTCGTCAACACTCGGCGCCTGGCTGAGCGCGCCGCCTTCGCGCTCGCCGACCGCATCGGCGAAGAGCACGTCGGCGCGCACCATGGGAGCCTCTCGAAGGAGCGCCGGCTGAATTTCGAGCAGCGCCTCAAGGCGGGCGAGATGAAAGCGCTTGTCGCCACCGCCTCGCTCGAGCTCGGCATTGATATCGGCACCATCGACCTTGTCTGCCAGCTCGAGTCGCCGCGTAGCATGACGACCTTCCTCCAGCGCGTCGGCCGCTCCGGCCACGCCCTCGGCCTCACGCCTAAGGGCCGATTGTTCCCGACCACCCGAGATGAGCTTGTCGAGTGCGCCGCCCTCGTCCGCGCTGTGAAGGCCGACCGCCTCGACCGCCTCTACCCGCCCGTCGCTCCGCTCGACATCCTCGCCCAGCAGATCGTCGCCGAGGCCGCCTGCGAACCCTGGCGCGAAGACGACCTCTTCGATCTCTTCCGCAAGGCCGCCCCCTACTCCGACCTCAAACGCGAAAACTTCGACGAGATAGTCGAAATGCTCAGCGAAGGCATCCCCGTCGGCACCGGGAAAGCCGCCGCCTACCTCCACCGAGATCGCATCAACGGCGTGATCCGCGGCCGCCGTGGCGCGCGCATGACGGCCATCCAGTGCGGCGGCGCGATTCCCGAAGTTGCCGACTACCGCGTCCTCGCTGAACCCGAAGGCACCTTTGTCGGCACCCTCGACGAGGACTTCTCGATCGAGAGCATGGCCGGCGACATCATCCTCCTCGGCACGACCTCGTGGCGCATCCGCCGCATCGAGGCGGGAGTCGTCCGCGTGGAAGACGCCCACGGCCAGCCGCCCAGCGTCCCCTTCTGGCTCGGCGAAGCCCCCTCCCGCACCATCGAGCTCTCCGAAGAAGTCTCCCGCCTCCGCCAGGACATCGCCGATCGCCTTCCACCTCTCACAGGGTCAGGCTCTCCAATCGAATTGTCCCTGGATCAGACGCCCGCCCAAAACAGCCAAAAGGGGCCGCCTCCAGGACAAGAACTCAGCCTGCCGCCCCTACCCGCTCATCCTGAGGTATCGAAGGATAGAGCGGAGCCCCCACGCTCCCAAGAAGATCAGCGCCATCAGGCCGGGGGTCTCGGGGTGTCCCCCAGTTTTCCCTCCCGGGCGGGTGGGTGGGAAGAAGGACATCTCGCCACACAGAACGGAGGAACAGAAGGCCGCGCGGGACACAAGCGTGGTGCTCCAGTCGTCGAATCCGACGCCATCCACTGGCTTGCCCACGAATGCAACCTCCCCGCCGAAGCCGCCGAACAGCTCGTCCGCTACGTCCGCGCCGAGCGCGACGGCATCGGCCTCGTCCCCACTCAACAGGACGTCGTCTTCGAGCGATTCTTCGACGAAGGC
>VBJT01000020.1:10310-10866 GCA_005880075.1 Chloroflexota bacterium | reverse complement strand
GCCCGGCGCAGGCGCTGGGCGATCAGGGTCGGCAGCGTATTCGTACTGCTGCTCGCTGTCTTGCCCCAAGTGCTCTATCTCGGTAATCCAGCGGCTGCGGACGACGCAACCGGGCAGCCCTCGTCGAATCACCACGCGCATCATGACGAGACCGCAGACGAGCACGCTAACCATTGCCATATCGGCCCAAAGAGCTGCGCCGGCGCCGAAGGCGCAGTCGTCGCTCCGAGTTCGAGCGTGATCTCAGCGCTGGCGCCGGACGGGATCTCTTACGCGCTCCGTAGCGAGTCGCTCCACGGCAGCTACTCTCTCTGGCAGCGACCGGACAAGCCTCCCCGCTCGGTCTAGTCCAACAGACCGAGTCGGTTCGTAAAGTATAAGGGAGGTATCTCTTTCAATGAGACGCATCATCGCGTTTGTGTTTGTCGCCGTTTTGGCGCTTGTCGCCGGCGGCCTGGCTTCTTTGGAGAATGCACTTGCCCACGAGCACAGGGCCGTTGGCAACTACGGGTTCGTCGTCGGGTTCCTCACGGAGCCGGCGATCGCTTACCAGCCT
>VBJT01000020.1:0-10290 GCA_005880075.1 Chloroflexota bacterium | reverse complement strand
GCCTCGAGAAGACCCTTAAGGCGGAGGTGATAGTCGGCGGCGGCGCCAAGAAGATGGACTTGGCGCTCGATCCGTCGTTCGGCCAGCCGAGCTCTTACGAGGCGCACTTTATACCGACGATCTCGGGCGATTACACCTATCACATCTTTGGAAAGGTGCAGGACAAGGACGTCGATGAGAGCTTCACCTCCTCGCCGGAGGGCTTCGATTCCGTCGACTCTCCAGACGACCTGGAGTTCCCGGACAAGGTGCCCACAAACGCGCAGCTTCAGTCATCGATCACTGCGTTGGAGAGCAAGTCTTCAGGCGGCTCAGATGATACCGCGCGGGCTCTAGGGATCATCGGGACTATCGCCGGCGTGATCGGCGTGGCCGCTGGTGGCGTTGCGCTCGCTTCACGGCGGTCTTAGGAGAGAGGCAGAAAATGTTCGTACTTAGAGGCGGTGGCACGATGCGGCCGGCGGCGTTATTTCTCGCTATTTTGGTGGTGGGCGTGGCGTTCGGAGCGCGCAGCTCGAACGTCTATGCTCACTCGCAGTACATTCGCTCGCAACCAGAACAGAATTCGGTTATCGCTCAGGCCCCCTTTGAGGTGCTCGTCTGGTTCACCGAAGCAACAGAGCTTCAGTTTAGCGAACTGCAGGTTGTAGATGCCACGGGCACACGCGTGGATAACAATGATCTCCATCACCATGGCGACTCTTCCAATCCTGGAATCACTCTCCAACCCAATCTGCCTCAGGGCACTTACACAGTCATCTGGCGAATGCTTTCGGCGGTGGACGGCCACCGTACGGCGGGGACCTTCGCCTTCAGCGTCGGAGAGCCGAGCGCGCCGCCGGCGCCCGGCTCGCCCACCCTCACAATCGATACGGGTGGTTCGAGCCCGCCTACCTGGCTTGCCGCGGCTAACCGATGGGTCGGTTTCGGTGGCATGGCCGCATTTCTTGGCGCCGTAGTATTCCCGGCGCTGGTCCTACCCGCCGGGCTGCGCTCACTGAAGCCGGATGAGGAGACCAAGCGGCGGATCGCCGAAAAAGTCGCGCGCTTGGTACGGATTACGATCCTCTCGTCTCTTGTACTCGTCAGCATCACCACGCTCATTGCGTTGTGGTTCCAGGGCTGGTCGGCGGGGAACGATTGGGCATCGTTTAGCTCCATTAAGTCGGTATGGACGGACACCCGCTTCGGCCAGGTGTGGACGCTACGGGTGAGTGTGCTAATCGGATCATTCCTCCTCGGTGCAATCGCGTTCGGCCGCTTAAAGGAGCTGATCGCCAAAGGCGACTGGCGTGAGTCCAGCTGGATCTCCCTCGCGGTCTGCGCGGTGGCACTTCCACTGACGACGAGCCTTAACAGCCACGCGGCCGCAGAACGCAACGAGACAGAGTTTCGCGTTATCGTCGACTGGATGCACCTCCTGACGGGCGGCATCTGGATCGGCGGACTCCTTCAACTGGCGCTCATCACGCCGGCGGTCCTGTCGATAACGGACAAGCGCCCAGGGTTCCTAGCAGGCGTCATCCCGCGCTTCTCTCAGGTCGCCCTTGTGGCCGTTGGACTTGTCGTGACCACAGGCGCCATCCAGTGGTGGCACCGCCTCCATGGCATTACGGCCGCGTTCGACTCCAATTACGGCTACATGCTGGCGGTCAAGGTCCTGCTGCTGGCACCGCTGCTGCTACTCGCGGCCTTCAACCTGCTCGTCGTGCGCCCGCGCTTCCTCTCGTTCGTTGTGCGCGGCGCGAAGGCCGCTTCGGCGCGCATCCTTGCCTGGGAGCGCCGCTTCCGCTGGGCAGTTGCCGGCGAATTGGCGGTCGCGCTTGTTATCTTGGGCGTCACCGCACTGCTCACGGAGACTTCCACGCCGACACCCGGCAGCGCGGCCGGCACGAACGGCACCACGAACGCATCCACGGTGCCGACACCCAGCGGGCTCGCGCAATCCGTTAAAGCGGACGATCTCGACATCTGTCTGGATGTCTATCCCGGCAAGGCCGGGCCGAACGAGATCGGGATATTCCTCAACGACTCAAACGGCGACGAAAAGACTATACAGAACGTTATCGTTCGCTATAAATACTTGGACCAGTCGCTGGGCGAGAACCAGGACATCGCGGAGGCCTTTCATCCACCGACGCACTACATCGTCAACACTAGCCAGCTGAGTCTTGCCGGTTCCTGGCAATTAGAAGTGATCGTTCGCCGAGAAGGTCTGCTCGACGCTCGCGCCGATTTTACGGTGAAAGTGAGTGCGTGATATCGAGTAGTCTGATAGCGCTCGGCACTAGGCGGCACTCGTCGGCATAGTGGGTGTTTAGGCGCGTGCGTTCAGCTGCTGCGTCCTGCCTCTCATGGTCACGCTCGATGGAACAGGCACCACGACCTCAGGCGCCACGCTGGCGACATTCGTCATCCTCGTTTTTGTCTTCGTCGTCAGCTTTGCGATCGGGCGCCGCCCTAAAGGAAATCGGCCCTTTAGTCACGCCTGGTTCAAGGAATGGTTAGCCGCTGCCCTTCCGCGCATAACGATCGCCGCACTGCTTGCGCTTGTGTTCTATCTAGTCTCGACGATCATCAACGACCCTCAGGCGGGAGTGCGGGCGGCTTGCAGCCAGCCTCTCAAGCCCATAACCTCACAGCCGGTGACGAGCGAGCGCGTGAATAAAGCCATGAATGGTATGAAGCAGCTGAGCGCGGCGGCAGGCGCCGGTAATGATGAGCAGGTCCGCAAGCTGTTCGTAGGCAGCGATACGCACAGTCTGACTCATGACATCGACGGCCGATTCCGCCAGGCTGATCCCGAATTGGGAAAACAGCTCTGCATGAGCGTCGTTACCATCGAAAATCAGCTGACTGGCAGTATTGATCCAAGCACGGTCAAACGGGCGGCTGACACAGCGGCGGGCCTGCTCGAAAAAGCGGCTGCCGAACCAGGCGTGTTGCAGACCTAGATATGAGCGTAAGCACTGGCAGCCGCAAGCTTCGAATGGTCTCCTAAATGCTTACTGGCGTTCACCATATAAGAGGCAATTTTTCTTGACAGGCCGAGCTAAGCGGCCATAAGATTAGTCTAGCCTTTCTGTCGCGCAGTCTTAGCGATTTTCGAAATGCTTCTGAACACTTTTGTATCTACAGGAAGTGAGGCGAAATGCCGCTTGCCCTTATTGTCCTGGGGCTTGTCGGCGCTGTATTCACGGGTGCAGTTGGTGGCTATTACGTTCAGACTCGGCTCAGCCAGAGCCGTGTCGCTACTGCCGAGCGAAGCGCCGCCAAAATTCTCAGCGAAGCCGACAGGCGCCAGAAAGAACTACTACTTGAGGCCAAGGAAGAGGCTATCCGCGTCCGCCAGCAAGCGGAATCTGAGCTTCGGGACCGGCGAAAGGAGATCCAGCGCTCAGAGCAGCGGGTAAATCAGAAAGAAGAGAACCTAGACCGCAAACAAGAGTCGCTCGAACAGCGACAGCGGAACCTCCAGAATCGAGAGCGAGACCTCGAAGAAGCGCGGGCGTCCTTGGCGACGCTCGAGGACGAGCGCCGTTCGGAGCTCGAGCGGCTCTCCAACCTTACCGTAGGCGAGGCGCGAGAGATGCTGCTCGCTCAGGTCGAGCGAGAGATCCGCGACGAGGCAAACCGCCGCCTCCGTGAAATCGAGCAAGAGGTCAAAGAGGAGGCGGACCAGAGGGCTCGTAAGATCATTGCCGTCACGATGCAGCGCCTGACGAGCGAGGTTGTCTCCGAGACAACGGTCTCCGTCGTACCTCTGCCGTCAGAAGACATGAAGGGGCGTATCATCGGCAGAGAGGGGCGAAACATTCGCTCGTTGGAACACCTTACCGGCGTGGACGTCATCATCGACGATACGCCGGACGCGGTTACACTCTCAGCATTCGACCCTGTGCGTCGAGAAGTCGCCAAGATTGCTCTCACTAAGCTTCTCACGGATGGGCGAATCCATCCCGCGCGCATCGAAGAGATGGTGGAGAAGGCGCGCAAGGAGGTCGAAGCATCGGTCAAGGAGGCCGGCGAGGCCGCGGCGACGGAGGCGGGCGCCCCCGGGCTGCACCCGGAGATTATCCGCACATTGGGGCGGCTGAAGTACCGTTACAGCTACGGCCAGAACCAGTTGCGACACGCTGTTGAGACAGCCAATCTGGCAGCGATGATCGCCCATGAACTCGGCGGAAATGTAGATATTGCCAGGCGCGGCGGTCTGTTGCACGACCTCGGGAAAGCAATCGACCATGAGGTAGAGGGCACTCACGCGATCCTTGGCGCAGAGCTGGCCCGCCGCTACAGCGTTCACGCCGGTGTGATCCATTGCATCGAGGCCCACCACGAAGAAGTCGAACCCACTTCTGTGGAAGCCCTCATTACGATTGTCGCCGACGCGATCAGCGGCAGCCGGCCGGGCGCCCGCCGGGAATCTCTAGACCAGTACGTCAAACGGCTGGAAGCCCTCGAGGCCGTCGCAAACAGCTTCCCGGGAGTCGACAAGTCGTTCGCGATTCAGGCCGGCCGCGAGATCAGGATAATCGTCAAGCCTGAGGAAGTGGACGATCTCGGCGCCTCCCGCATGGCGAAGGAAATAAGCAGGCGCATACAGGAAAGCCTTGACTACCCGGGCCAGGTAAAGGTAACGGTTATCCGCGAGCGGCGCTCGGTCGAGTACGCGAAGTAGGCGCGAGACCCAGCCGGGAAGTGACGCAAAGGCGCTGAACGTCCTCATGATCGGCGATGTTGTCGGCAAGCTGGGACGCCGTACCGTCAAGGGTCTGCTGCCAGAGATGCGCCGCGAACGGGCAATCGATCTGGTAATCGCCAACGGCGAGAACGCGGCGGGCGGCAGGGGACTCACGCCGCAAACAGCAGAAGATCTGTTCAGCGCGGGCGTCGACATCATCACGTCGGGCAACCACGTATGGGAAAACCGCGACATCTATCCTGTCCTTAACAGTGATGCTCCTATCGTCAGACCACTGAACTACCCTCAGGGCACTCCGGGCCGGGGCATCTACCGGAAAGACGGAGTCGCGGTTGTAAATCTTATGGGGCGCACCTTCATGGGCGTGCAGCTCGATTGCCCATTTCGCTGCGCGGACTGGGCGCTGGCAGAGCTCGCCGATTGCCCAACAATCATCGTCGATCTGCACGCCGAGGCCACTAGCGAGAAGATAGCTATGGGTTTCTACTTAAACGGCCGCGCCAGTGCCGTAGTCGGTACGCATACCCATGTGCCAACGTCAGATACTCGAGTCCTACCGCAGGGGACTGCCTATGTTACTGACCTGGGGATGGTGGGCGCAGTCAATTCCGTTCTGGGCATGCAGTTCGAACCGGTGCTTGAACGCTTCCTGACGCAGTTACCGAACCGTTTCGGGCCTGTCGAGAGCGGGCCTGCTGCGTTCAATTCAGTCCTGATCGAGATCGATCAAGAGACCGGGCGAGCACGATCGATCGAGAGACTCGACCGGGAGGTCGCCTGATGGGGAGCCTGGCCGACCTCCATTGTCACAGCACCTTTTCCGACGGGCGCCTCACGCCGACTAAACTCGTCGACCTAGCTTATCGAAACGGTGTGCGAATCCTTTCGCTGACAGACCACGACATCGTCGACGGCCTTCCGGAGGCTTTTGAGGCGGCCAAGCGATACGACGACTTCACCCTGATTCCCGGCATCGAGATGAGCACGGACGTCCCGGGAAACGAGGTGCATATTCTCGGGCACTTCATCGACCGGCACAACCCGGCTTTCCTCAATAGACTGAAGCGCCTCCAGGAGTCGCGTCTCAACCGCGCCCGCCTGATGGTCGAGAAGCTCGTGCAGCTGGACAAGCCGGTGTCCTGGGAGCGTGTGGAGTTTTTTGCCGGTGAAGGAACAGTAGGACGACCGCACGTCGCGCTCGCCCTGGTAGAAGCGGGACATGTCACGTCTGTGAATGAGGCGTTCGATCGCTATTTGAGCCGGAACGGACCAGCGTATGTATCGCGCGACCGCCTGGGACCGGAAGAGGTCGTCGCTTTGCTTCTTGGGGTTGGTGGGATGGCCACACTCGCACACCCGCGAGAGCTCTTTGCGGCAGGCACTCTGGAGAGTCTTCTCGAGGCCTTGCAAGCCGCGGGGCTGACCGGGATGGAAGTCTACTACCAGGACTACCTTCCCCAAGAGATAAAAACCTTCCACGATCTGGCTTCACGGTACGGCCTGATACCTCTCGGAGGCAGCGATTATCACGGGCTGGGCGGCCCACAGCAAAGGGAGCCCGGCGACATTCCGCTTCCGACAGAGCCCGTGCAGAAGCTCCTCTCCCTCGCCGAGGAGCGTGGCGCTCTGGAGCGAGCGCGTATCGCTCACGCCCGGTGAGCACCCCGGTCGCGCGACCCATGCAATGCGCGCGGCACCCCAAGGTCGAAACCGGCCTCGCGTGCGGCCGCTGCGAGACTCCGATATGCCCGAAATGCGTCGTAATGACGGACGTGGGCGCCCGCTGCCCTGACTGCGCTCCGCGGCGGCGTCTGCCGCAGTTTGAAGTCGGGCCACTTTACCTCTTGCGCGGGGCCGCCGCGGCTTTGGCCGCCGGAGGAGCCTCGGGGCTTGCGTGGGGCCTTTTCCTGCCGGGCCAGTACGGCCTGCTCGGCATACTCATCGGCGCGGGCCTCGGATACGGTATTGGCGAGTCCGTGAGCCTCGCCACGAACCGCAAGCTTGCTCCCGCTCTTCAGGTGGTTGCGATATGCGGCGTCGTGCTCGCCTACTTCATCCGTAATCTGATCTGGGCGAACGCCCTCGTGGTGACTGATGATCTCTACGGATTTATCGTTGTAGCGACGGCCATGTTCATGGCGGTCGGGCGACTGCGCTTCTAGTTAGTTCCTCAGGATCGCCGTAATGATGAGGCTAACAATGAGAAACCCGGCCACCAGCGCGATCCGCTTTACTTCTGCCCGCACGTAGCTGTAATCGCGCGAGATATGTTTCATGGCGATCTCACCGCGGCTCCCGTCCTTCCCCGGCAAACCAGATGGTTTGGCAGGCGCAACGGGAGTCGCACGCACGGGCTCCGCGACGGAAATGGCCTCGGAGGCTTCACCCAAGCTGGCGTCACCATCCGTAGGGAGAGGCTCCACAAACTGCGGCTGCCCGCGTTTGCTCTTGCGCCGCCGCGCGGCTGGAGGTCGATACTTTCGGGGCAAAGTGCTACTGTCCCTTCTCTATACTCTCAAACACAATTATATCCGGATGCCCATGGCGGGGCGATTCTAAGTTGACCGCACCCTGTCACGGTGGAGATCGTGGGTTCGAATCCCATCGGGGTCGCCATTAGGAATCAGCAGCCGCCGGATTTCCGGCGGCCCTTTTTCTTTTAGCCGGCCCGAACACCGCACTGTCGCACGTTCATTCCGTGATACGCATTTGCAAGCGCTCGAATCTGCCCATTTATATCCGTGAAACTAAGCGCATTCTAAGCTCATGCCACCAGCGTAGGACGTAAGGAGTCAAGGAGATGATATTTAAGGCATGTGTACGGTGTCGCGGGGACCTTTACCGCGAAGATGACCTTGGCTATGTCGAACTTGTCTGCCTGCAGTGCGGTTTCCGCTCGCCCGCCGAGCCGGTGTCCATGCTGAGCCGGCTCGCCGTGCGGCCTCGCGTGGTGGCCGGCAAGCGGGCAACGCAACCCGTGCGAGCAGCCGCCTAAATAGCAAAAGGAGTGTGAAAAGCCATGCCATTTGGTAAGAGAACTGAGACAGACGAAGTGGAACGTGGCCGTCATCCGACGGCAGTCCGCGAGCGCGAGCACGTTGAAGAGCCGTCACATGCCGCTCGGAACGAAATAGACGCCGAGGAACAAGTGACGACGGCCACGCCGAGTGCGTGGAGCGTGGCGCGCGGCTGGATCGGCGTCCTGGCTGCTTGGATCGGCATCGCGCTGGCCGTTGTCGAAGTCATTCTCGGCTTCCGCCTGGGCTTTCTGCTTGCCAACGCCAACCCGAGCAACAGCTTCGTCGACTTCATCTATGACATCAGCGATCCATTGACTGATCCCTTCCAGGGCATCGTTTCGAACCGGAGTGTCGACAGCGGCGTCTTTGAGCCGGCATCACTTATCGCGATGCTTGTTTATCTCGTCGCGGGCGCCCTGCTCATCGCCCTCATTCTCGCAATGGCGAGTGGATTGGCTCCGCACGGCGATACGGTCATGTCAAGCCGCAGGCGGCACCGTGAAGGTGTCGCACACGAGGACTAAAAGACGCAGCGGGCATTTTGACCGGCAGCGCCGAGACGAAGTTGACAGGGACGACGAGTCTTCTCACGTCTGACCGCGAGGAAGATCTGGTCAGGCGGGCAAAGACGCTAGACGAGGGCGCCCTGTCCGCTATTTTCGATGCGTACTATCCACGCGTCTACAACTACGGCCTGCTCCAGCTACGCGACGCTCAGGGAGCCGAGGACCTCGCCTCTGACGTGATGCTACGTGTCCTCGAATCGATATCGCGCTATCACCCCAGAGGGGCGCCGCTGTCGGCCTGGGTATTCCGGATAGCGCGCAACAGACTCATAGACGTCAGGCGGCGACACGTCCGGCGGCGCGAGGTAGGGCTGATGGATAACGTCATCGCCCCCGCCGGCCCGCCTCATGCGGCCGTCGAGCGCGCCTTGGACTACCGCGCGATATGCGGGGCACTCTCGCAATTGACGGAGACGCAAGAGCAGGTAATAGTGCTCCGCTTCATGAAAGATCTTGATGTTGCGACCGTCGCGCGGATACTCGGCCGTAGCCAGAGCGCCGTGAAATCGCTTCAGTTCAGAGCGCTGGCTTCACTGCGGAGGATCTTAGAGTGCAAGGGCCAAACAGAACTGATACCCAGCGCGGCAAATGGCTCTGCCGTGGCCGTCCTTTAAGCGGGACCGCTCGCCGACCCCGCCGCGCTTACGGCATCTCCCTCGAGCAGATAACCGATCCCCTGCCGGGTCTTGATAATCGTCGGGTCAGCGGGGTCCGGCTCCAGCTTGTGACGCAGCCTCGAGACCCATACGCGGAGGTACTGGACGTCATCGCGGTATTCGGGCCCCCAAACCTTACTAAGCAGTTCGGCGTTCATCATGACCTTGCCCGCATTAGCCGCCAAGTGCTGCAGCAGAAGCCACTCCGTACGAGTGAGCGAGATCTGATCGCCGTTTCGGGTCACCAGCCTGCGGTCGAGGTCTATCTCAACATCTCCCGCGCGGACCATACGCTCGGTGCTGCCGGCCCCCACACTCCGCCGCAAGACAGCGCGAATGCGAGCCCCCAGCTCATCGGGGCTGAAGGGCTTGACGATGTAATCGTCCGCGCCTAACTCCAGACCTCTTACCTTATCGCTATCAGTATCTTTGGCTGTCACGAGTATGATCGGAGCGCTCGATTGTTCACGCAGCTTTCGCATGACTTCCAGGCCCGTCATTTCCGGCATGACGATATCCAGCAGTACAATGTCTGGGCGCTGTTCCTCCGCCGTGCGTAGAGCTTCTTCGCCGTCCGCGGCCGTAACCACCCGGAAGCCTTGCTGCGAGAGTTCGAGTTTGATAAGCCGCAGAATGCCCGCCTCATCGTCGACGGCGAGAACCAGTGGTTCAGATGTCACGCTAGACCTCCTTATAGACAGGCAGGGTGATTCCCGCTGCCATGCCCCCGCCTTCCCGCGGGCGAGCCCATACACGGCCTGCCTGCGCCTCCATGAGGCGTTTGCATACCGTCAGACCCAAGCCAATGCCTGCCGCCTGGCCCGAAGTGCGGTCAGAGCGATAGAAGCGTTCGAAAATGGTTTCCGTCTCCTCCGGGGCGATACCGGGCCCACGATCCAGTATAACGATTTCCGCTTCATCGCCCTGCATGGAGGCCTCGACCTCGATCGGGTTGTCCAGCGGGCTATACTTGTCTGCATTTGTCAGTAGGTTGCGTAGAACATGCTCCAGGTAGTGCGGCTCGGCGGCAACGGGCGGCATCCGCTCGTCGATTCTTAGCTCGAGGGAGCGCGCCGGGCGCCTCTGCCTGAACGACGAGGCCAGCTTAGCCACAACACGCTGCGCGAGCACCGGCTCTGTGGCGACCTGCTGGCCCAGCTCCAGACGCGACAGCACCAGTAAGTTCTCGACCATCCGGAACAGCCGCTCCGACTCTTGCTCGATATCTTCGAGAAGGCGAGCCTTACTCTCATCATCCAGCCTCTCGCCTCGGGAGCGGAGGACGCGGGTGCCACCGTATACGGCAGTGATCGGGGTACGCAACTCGTGTGACATGACTCCCA
>VBJT01000019.1 GCA_005880075.1 Chloroflexota bacterium | reverse complement strand
TTACAGAACCGAGAATCGGAGGGATGAACTTATGCTAAGAAGGTTCGGCTTTCTGCCGCTGGTGGTTACCGGATTGGCCCTGCTCGTGGGTGGCCTCAGCGCGCTCGCAGGAGCCGGCGGCTCCGGCCCCGCCATACTTGCTTGGGATGAGGAGTGTGGAACAGCGACGCCCACCGCCACCCCGGGGAACCAGATTGAGACGCCTTCACCAACAGCCACACCCGAGTTCACGGCAACGGCTACGCCGGCATTCACCGCTACGGCCACGCCTGGAGGTGAGGAAGAGGACGACCAAGACAACGATCAAGACGAGGAGAACGAGGACTGCGAGAGCCCAACGCCGACTGCGACGCCCGGCGGGATCGATACGGGCACGCCTACCGCAGCTGCCTCGCCCACTCCCACTGAAACACCAACTGGCGCTCCCACACCCACTCCCACCGCCGCTCTCGCAACTTCCACACCGTCCGCCTGCACCAATGACAACGAGAGCGACGACGAGGACGGGGATGACGGCGAGGACCGCGATTGCGAGGAGGAGGTCGATCAGAACGATCAGGGCGAGGACAACGATGACCGCGACGAGAGCAATCGTGACCAAGAGCATGACCGCGAGCACGAGAGCGACCGCGAGCAAGGAAATAACCGTGGGCACGATGACTAGGAGTTTGGAACGGCCTTCCTCCTGATCTTGTTGGGCGATTGCAAGGGGTAAGGTCCGCTGCGGCCCGCCCCCTGCGCCCGCCAATAGCGCGTGTAGTCTTGCAGGGCACTACGTGCTCGCTCGATTTATTCCTCGCCGCCTGATGCAGCGTGGGCCCTTTCGGCACTTCATTTTCATATCAATGAGCTTGAACCTCTAAGCATCTGGTGGCGGTGAGGGGAACCCCAGGGGGCTGCCTGTTAGGATTGACTAAGATTCAGGAGCCCGGGGTTCAAAACCGTGTATTGGAAGATCCTTTCGCTTGTTGCCTTCATTGCTTTCGCTGGAGCGGTGTACTGGGCAGTCTCGCCGCTTTTTCGCAGTGGTGACGCGAGCGACGGTACTACGCTGAGGCAGTCTCCCACTCCAGCGGGAACCCCCCGAGAGAACGATCCGGTACTCGTCGGAGCGGGCGATATCTCGTCATGTGCTCAGGAGAATGACACGCTGACGGCGGACCTCCTCGACAAGGTCGTGGCGGCCGCGACCGGCGAAGTAGTTGTGTTCACCGCGGGGGACAATGCATACGAACAAGGGTCGATAGACGAATACCAGCAGTGCTATGAGCCAACCTGGGGACGTCAGAAGGCGAGAACTCGACCTGCGTTGGGAAATCACGAATATCAAAGCGGCAATGCGGACGGATACTTCGAGTACTACGGCGCAATCGCTGGCGATCCGGCGCAGGGCTATTACAGCTATGACCTCGGTGGCTGGCACATCGTGGTCCTCAACACAAATGATCACTGTCAGATGATTTCCTGCTCGGATGGATCACCCCAGGCGAGATGGCTTCGCGCCGACCTAGAGGCCCATCCTGCATTCTGCACACTGGCAATCTGGCACGACCCGCTCTTCAGTTCAGGCCGCGTGCATGGCAGCTCTCAATTCGTGAAGCCGCTCTGGAGCCTACTCCATGAAGCCGGAGCAGACCTCGTTGTAAACGCGCACGAGCACAATTATGAGCGCTTTGCGCCTCAGACGCCCGACGGCGCAATGGACGCCGAAAATGGCCTCCGCGAGTTCGTCGTGGGGACGGGGGGTGAAAGCCATTACCGCGAATCGGACGCGCGCCTGCCGAATAGCGAAGCAGCCAACGACGACACCTTTGGAGTCCTCAAGCTCACGCTGCATCCGGCCGGGTACGACTGGGAGTTCATGCCCGAGCAGCGGCACGGAACGTTCAGCGACTCCGGTAGCGGCGCTTGCCACGGCCCTGCGCCTACTCCGTAAAGCAGCGCCACGAATAGCCCACCTAGTCCTCATTTGCTTAGGGGAGCCGCAGCCGCAGACGGTCATTCGAAGGTGCCTTAGCCGAATCGTTCTGCCGCCTTATGAAAACCGGAATCGGCGTGCTATACTTTTTGGCGAAAATCACTCTGGGGGGTGGGCCTTGTTCAGGTTCTATGATGATCCTTTCCGGTATTGGCCTCAAATGGCATTGGCGATGGGAATAGCGGTGGGCGGCATAGTGGGAGCTGCCGCGGCGATCGAGACCGGCGACTTGTTCCGTTACTTCGGGACCGCCCTATTTCTTGGAATTACAACGCCGCTTTACACATGGAAATTCCTTTTGACGAGGAGATCGAGCAGCTAGGTAAGCAATGGCGGGTCCGCTGGAAGGCGTCAAGGTCGTTGAGCTGGGCCTCTGGGTGGCCGCGCCTTCCGCCGCGGCGATGCTGGGCGACTGGGGCGCTAGCGTCATCAAGCTCGAGCCGCCGGCCGGCGATCCGTTCCGGGGCCTATTCGCCTCGCTCATGGGCTCGCCTGCTTCGCTGAACCCCCCGTTTGAACTCGATAACCGGGGAAAGCGCAGTGTGGCCCTCGACCTCGAGAACGAGGAGGCGCGGGAGATTGCCTTTCGGTTGATCGGCGAGGCGGATGTCTTCGTGACTAATATTAGGCCGCGCGTCCTCCAGGAATTCGGCCTCGACTACGGAAGCCTGCACGAGCGGTTTCCGCGTCTTGTCTACGGGCAGGTCACGGGCTACGGGCCGGACACGGAGTCGCGTGATACGGCCGCGTACGATATCGGCGCATTCTGGTCGCAGGCCGGCGTCGGCATGTCGTTGACCGCGCCCGGGGCGGATATCCCGCAGCAACGCGGCGGCATGGGCGATCACATGACCGGCCAGATGACGGCCGGTGCCGTTTGCGCGGCGCTCTACTCGCGCGAGAAGACCGGCGAGGGCCAGCGTGTCTCGGTCCCGCTTGTCCGCGTCGGCGTGTACATGGTGGGCTGGGACGCTATGCTGGCACTTCGCCTGGGCGTACCCGTGCTTCCGTACGACCGCTACCACGCGGTAAACCCGATCATCGACTGCTACAAGTCCGGCGATGGACGCTGGTTCTGGCTGCTGCTCCTCCAGGCGGACCGTCACTGGGGCGATCTCTGCCGGGCAATCGGGCGCGAGGGCCTTATGGAGGACGAGCGTTTCAAGAACATCGAGGTGAGGCGGATCAATGCGCCGGCGCTGGTCGAGGAGCTCGACAATGTCTTCGCAACGAGGACGATGGTGGAGTGGGCCGAGGCATTCGCGGCAAACGACGTCTGGTGGGCACCCGTCAACTCCGTGAATGAAGTCGTGCAGGACCCCGTAGTCCATGCTGCCGGCGCGTTCGTGGACGTGCCCGGCCCTGACGGCGGTGCCCAGAAGGCGGTCTCCACGCCGGCCGACTTCTCGGGCACACCCTGGCTGCCTAAGGGCACGCCCCCCGAACTCGGACAGCACACCGAAGAAGTGCTGTTGGAGCTTGGTTACGACTGGGACGGAATCATCGGCCTAAAAGAGCGCGGCGCGATTCCGTAACGGCTCACCGCCCGCCGAAGCGAGCGAGCTCCCTATTCAGGTCGAGAGGCATGACGACCCCGCGGCGCTCGTACTCGCCCCACTGGTCGCGCGGGACCAGCCACATTACCTCAAACTCGATGCCGTCCGGGTCCTGGCCGTAAAGCGACTTCGTGGCTCCGTGGTCGCTCATGCCGGTCAGCGCGTTGAGTTCTGTCAAGGTCGAAGCGGCTGCGGCGAGATCCTCGATCGAAGGCACCTCCCACGCGAGATGATAGAGGCCGACAGCCCCGCGCGGAGGGCGCGGAGCGGCCGTGCCCACGCCGAACAGGGCCAGGTCGTGGTGGTTGCTCGAGCCAGCGGCGCGAAAGAACACCATTGGCCCCTCCCGCCCGATCTCCTCGAAGCCGAACGCCCGCTGGTAGAATTCGGCGGAACGCTCGATGTCAGTTACGTAGAGCACGGCGTGGTTCAGGCGTGTGACGCGTACAGCGGACATCACCGTCTCTATTCTAGCCGCTGCTGGAGGGGCCTTGCCTTACTCGTAGCGCAGCGCTTCTGCCGTCGGAATGGAGGCGGCCTGGCGCGCGGGAATGAATGTCATCAGTAGCGAGGCCACATAGGTAAAGACCCCGAAGAAGAGGATCTGCAGCCAGGGAACGGCGTAGCCATTCTTGTTCGTCGGAAAGTCCGGGGCCGAAAGCAAGAAGTACGACAGCCAGATCGCAAGGACCATGCCGGAGACGATGGCGAGCAGCGTCACAAACGAGGACTCCAAGAGAAAGCTTAGGGCGACGGTACTGCGCTTGTAGCCGATGGCCCTCAGCATCCCGATCTGCTGGCGGCGCTCCACGACCATCCGGAAAGCGATGACCCCCACGGCAGCAATTCCAACAAGAAGGCCCAGGCTCATGAACCCCTGCATCAGGTAGAAGAAGTTGCGTGAGAGAGCCTGGTCCTCGTCCACTTTGGCTTTGATCGACTCGGCCTGAACGCCCGTGGTAAGTAATGTCGATTCGATGTCCTTAGCGACGTCTTTCGATTTACTCGGGTCCTTCAGACCGACGAAGTGATTGGAAAGCTGAGGCTCGCCGAACACCTCCAAAAAGGCTGAATCCGGAACGTACAGTCCAGCAAATGTTGCACTGGCGCCCAAGCTGGTGACCCCGATAACCTGGACTTGCTTGCTTTTTAGCGACAGCGGATCGCGGACTTCGAGGGTAATTGGGTCGAACGTCTTGTTGTTCTCGTCGATGCCGGACACCTTGAAATCGTAGGGTGAGTCGCCAAAGCCGCCTCGGCGAACAGCGAACGAGTCGATGACCGCGACATCTTTCCCGGCGAGAAGATCTTGCCAGACGGCCTGATCGGTCTCGTAACCGCGTGCACGGTGATCGAGCGGAATCGAGCTGTTTTCGAGGAAGCCCTTATCGGCGCCAACCACAGGATAGTCTTCGAATTTGCTGTTGACCTCCTGCCGGACCTCGGTTGAGGACGCTCCCCCGCCTAGACTGACGCGGCCCTCCGTGCGGAACTGCTCCGGGGCCGAGGAACCGCCGCTGCGCAGCGCGCCGTCGAGGTCGGCGATATGGTTATTGGCGTTCTCTTCGATTTTTACGTCCCAGCCGCCGCGCGATTCGTCGGAGAGGAACAGGCGGTCGAAGTTGAAGTTCATTGTCGACATCATCGTCAGCGAGAAAACGACAAGCGAGATCATCGCTAGGGTCATGCCCGTGCGGAAGCGGTTCTCGAGTGGATAGGCGACGGCGGTCTTGACTGCGGGAAGAATCGTCCCAAAGGCGCCGCCAATGCGTGTGAGGAACGCGAGAATGATATCCGAGTTATAGATCAACACGAACGTGGCGGCCGTTACCATGGCGACGCCGCTCAGGAAGAACATCTCGATGTCGCCGCTTAGCGTTCCGAAGAGAAACTCGAGGCGTCCGCCGGCTGTCAGGCCCCAGAGGACAATGAGAAAGATGCCAACGGCGGTGTATACAGGACGGTCGGGAAGCTTGAGCAGCGTCAGGAGCCTCGCGAAACCGGCTCCGATCAGCGAAAAGCCGAGCGCGAAGGGGAATGCTCGATCTGATGATAGCCCCAGCAAGAAGAGCAGGCCGCCGAAAAACAAGCCAAAACCTGAGAGTATCCAGGGGGAAGGCAGACCGAGACCGTTGCGAAGCAGGAACCAGAGTCCGAGCGGCGGGAAAATCATCGCCGGAATGGCGATAACGACCCACCACCAGCGGATTCGGCGGCGGCGGTCCGGTCGCTTATCCTCAGCCGTCCCGCGAATGGCCGCCACGATGTTCAGATTCGAGATACGGAACGAGGCGAAGGTGACCGTGAGGAAAGTGAGCACGACGCCGAGGCTGTAGGCGATGGCAAGAGATCTCAGCGTGAAGTGTGGCTCGATCGTCACGCCGAAGTCGCTCGAAGCAAAGATCGAGCTCATTATGTACGCCATTCCGAAGGAAACGAGGATACCCAGGCCAGCACCGACCATGGCCGAGAGAATGTTGTATGCGGTTCCCTCCGAAAGGAACATCTGCACAAGGTGACCCCGCTTCATGCCCACGGCGCGCGCCATCCCCATCTCCGACTTTCGCTCGGCGGCGAGCATAACGAAGATCATAATGATGAGGAGGACGCCCGCGCCGATCGAGAATAGGCCGAGGATCATGAAGAAAGTCGCCATGAAATTGCCGACCTCTTCTGCCGCGCGGATCCCATCATCCTTGGAGTCCCCAAGGCCCAGCCGGAGATTGCTGTTCTGGATAATGCCTCTCAAGTCGTTCTCGACAGCGTCGGTGAGTGGCAGGCTGTCACGAACTCCGCCGCGGTTGGAAACAGCGATAAAGCTTACACGGTCATGCCCGAACAACGCATGCAACGTATCGAGGCGGGTGACGATTCCCTCCTTGTGTTTGTCATTCGCCACACCTGTCAGCACACGATCTTTCACGATATCGAGGATCTTGAACTCGTGCTGCTCGTTGTTGACCCAGAACTGCACCGTGTCGCCGGGCTTGGTGCCGAGCTTATCGGCAGCCTTCTCGTTCATGTACGCCTCGTTTGGGCCGAGGGAAGCGACGTCCAGAACGCGGCCGTCGTTGGCCGAAATTATATCGGGGAAGCCTTCGAGGGCGCTGGTATCGAGCCCCGTTAGCTCAACGTATGGCTCACTGAGGCGGCTCGTAGGATTGAGCACTGGCGCCGGCTCGAAGAGAACGCCCATTGAGCCGTCGATATTCGGGTCGTTTGCGGTCTTGATCGCCTGTTGGAAGTCACGATACTGGTCTGCCTCGACGTCGAGTCCGCTATCGCCGAGCGAAGAGGCGTCTTTCTGGAGGTTGCCCGGCTGGATCGTCTCGTCAACGTGGCCGAGGGTCTCGTACGCCAGCTTGCTGATGCTGTAGTCGACTGTGTCGCCTGTAGAGAGCGCGGCGGAGATGATCAGCGTGCTCAGCATCAAACCGATTACAATCAGGACCGTCTGCGCCATCCTCCGCGGCATGTTGCGCAAGCCCATCAGGAAGAGGATCCTATTCCGCAGGGCGACGTAGGCTACGGCTGAGAGGCACACGGCGAGAACCGTCAGTAGCACGATCATGATGGTGGTCATAGAGAGCCCAAAGAATTCGTCCATGACGCTCTCCTAGACCGCTTCGGTCTCGGGCTGCTCCACCGGCGCCCGGATCCCGGCCTTTGCATTAACGATCTGCTGATCGCTAACGATCTGGCCGTCCTGCATGCGGACGATCCGGCGGGTTCGCTGGGCGATG
>VBJT01000275.1 GCA_005880075.1 Chloroflexota bacterium | reverse complement strand
TCACCGCGAACTACATCAACGCCGACGCCGTCGACACGCCGATGTTCCGCGAGGTCCTCCGCCTGCGGGCCGAGCGCGCCGGCGTCAGCGAGAAGGAGATGCTCGACCGCTACGCCGAACGCAGCCCCCTGCGCGAGGCGATCATCCCGCCCGAAGCCGTCGCGGAGGCTGCGCTCTGGCTCGCCAGCGACCGTTCGTCGCACACGACCGGCTGCGTGATCACCGTCGGCGGCGGCGCAGAGGGCTTCCCGCGATGATAAGCAAAGGAGGAGTGCATGTCACTCGCTAACGCACGACGATACGGTTCGCCGATCTTAGTAAACGTAGACGGCGCTCCAATCGCAAGGCCTCAGCGCATACCACTGTCTCACAAAAAAATATCGGAGTGGTGGCTTCAGGATCTCATCCGCCGCTGCCCAGAGATTCTTCCAGTCGTTGAGATCGAGCCAGCGTTCTCCCCACTAATGTCGATTGGCATGGAAGTCCCAACCTCTGCAGGACCCATCGACAACCTATATGTAAGTCCGGGTGGTTATGTGACTATTGCGGAAACGAAATTGTGGAGAAATCCGGAAGCTCGCCGAGAGGTCGTTGGCCAGATCATCGACTACGCAAAGGAGCTTCGTTCTTGGTCTTACGAGGATTTGGAGAATCGGGTTCGCGACTACAATCAGCGCTACCGGAATGGGGAGATCGGACTGTTCGAGTCGTTGCGCCAGGAGGGGATGATCGAGGACGTCGAAGAAGCCGCGTTCGTAGATTCGGTGAACCGCAATCTAGAGAATGGGCGATTCCTACTCTTGGTTGTCGGAGACGGAATCCGAGAGAGCGTCGAAGCCATGACCGAATTTCTTACAGGGACGCCAAGGCTTCATTTCACGCTCGCTCTCGTCGAGCTTGAAATATATGAAATGCACAAGGCTGATCGCATGCTGGTGATCCCACACGTTCTAGCAAGAACGAGGGAAATTACGCGCGCCGTGGTCCGTGTAGAAGGTGAAGCGAAGTCTATCCAGGTTGGGATTGATACACAGGTAGCAACAGGCAGGCCAATTCGGCGAAGCCCAACGCTTTCCGAGGAAGACTATTTCACGCAGCTCGCGCAGCGAGTCGATTCTGAAGACGTTGCCCTCGCTCACAAGCTCATCGAAGACATGGAAGCACGAGGATGCATCATCGACTGGAAAGCCGCAAGCTTCGTGATAAAGCTCCCTGACCCAGGTGAAAGCGGGTCGTTGTTGACGCTGCTCGTCGTTCAAACAGATGGGAAAACATATGTCACGAGCTTGGGAGATCAGTTAAGGCGCTTGGGACTGCCCGACCAGATCGCGGCAGATTACGTTCGAACATCCGCGGACGCGTTGGGAGTTATCGTAAGCCCAAAGGACAAATTCGCCTGGCGAGGGGACGTTCCACTAAGTACCCTTCGAATAAAATACGCCGACCTGCTGGTTATTTTGGAAACCACGATCGAAAAGATCAAGGTCGCATCTCAACCAGGCACCGAGGAGCCAGCCCATGATCCCGTTATCTGACCTCAAAAAAGCCGCCGCCGAAGGCCTCGCCTTCCTCAAACAGCAGGACGACATCGAGGAGGCGGAGGTGTTCGTTTCCGCGAACGGAGTCCTGCTGACTCGCCTGAATTACACCTCTCACATCCCCTGCAACGGAGTCGAGGAGCCGAAATCGCTCGTGAACTCGTGCAGACCGTCATCCGGTCCGCCGACGGGGGAACCCGAAAGACCGGCTTCGGCTCGGAGCCCTCCGACATCTCGCTCGACGGCGTGCGCTCGGCGCTCGACAAGACACGCAAGGGCGCCGTCGCCGACCCCGAGTTCACCACGCTCGCCCGCCCGACGGGAGAGCGGCGGACGCTGTTCGATTATCACGACCCGAATTTGATGGAGATGAAGGATGCGGACCTTGTGAACACCGGCTGGCAAGTCGTCAACGGCGGCCTTCGCATCTTCGAGACATCCGAATCGCTCATGTCTCTCGTTGACCGGCCGGAGAAGCTCGCAGACCTCGGCCTCATCGTCGGTGGCGACGTCACGATCCTCGAGGAGCGCATGGCCATCGCCTCGCACGCCATGCCCGACGTGCAGACGGACGAGTCGACGCTCATCATGTCGTTCATCACCTCGATGGTCGAGCG
>VBJT01000273.1:1947-3667 GCA_005880075.1 Chloroflexota bacterium | reverse complement strand
CAGCTAGACGTCAGCGAGACCATGGCAGTGCTTGAGGTAGGAACGGGGAGCGGATATAACGCGGCTCTAATAGCGGAGATTGTTGGTTCCTTGGGCAGAGTCGTCACAATCGAGCTTGATCCTCATGTGGCAGAACAGGCGCGCCGGAACCTAAAAGCAATAGGGTATGAACAAGTGCGCGTGCTTGACGGAGATGCGTTGGCTGGTTGTACAGAAGAGGCTCCCTACGATCGGATCATTGTGACTACTGGGGTGCCAGACCTTTCGGTCGCGTGGATTGAACAGCTCTCCGAAGGGGGAATAATAGTTGCGCCAATCAGATTGAACGGATTGCAACTAAGCGCGGCTCTTACCAAACTCGACTCCCGCCGGCTGGTTTCTAAGTCTCTCTTCGGTTGCGGTTTCTCGTCTATTCGGGGGGAGTGGACTAAGGCGGAACCTCTAGTAGGGCGCTCACCCGAAATCGAACAAGCGCAGCGAATTTGGCAGGAACAGCGTTGGAAAGACTTTGACGATTTCCGTCTCGTGGCGGAAAGATTACCGGGTGAGATCGCCAGCCGACACTTTACGTTTTCGATCAAACAGAGATAGCGCGCGCCCGCCCGCCACGACGCCGGCCGGACGCGCCGGACGGCTCCGCTGCCTCACCGGCATCACGAAGCTGACTGCGCTCTTTCACGCCGCGGTCGAAAGCGCTAGTCGCGGCGGCCTTCAGGACCGGTATGAGCGCGGCGCCCAGCTCGCCGGCGAATGAACGCATCCATGGAGAACGGCCTAAACTAGACCCGTCAGGATAAGGGCCTTGCATAAAACGAGTTCTACGGGTGTATGAACGTTAAAGTAGCCACTCTAAATTTGAAGAAGGGCGAGCTTCGGTGGGGTGAGCGTGCCCCGCTGTTGATGGAGCAGATGGTTGAGCTAAGGCCAGACATCATTGGCATCCAGGAAGTGGACTTGCGGCTCGACCAGGGCAATTGGCTTTGCCGCCGCTTCAACGACCTCGCGTGCCCGCAGGACGCACCCGAATACACCATCCATCACATGGGAAATCCGCGCCACAACATCGCGCTGGAAGCAATCGCGGTTATGACACGCCTACCAGTGCTTGCTCACGACGGGCTGGATTACCTTGTGCGTGAGCGCGTCGCACACCGCCTCACGGTGGACGTGGGTGGTGGCGTCCTTGACTTCTACAATACCCATTTTCACCACTTGCAAGACGAGGCGGGCCATGAGATGCGCCGAGCGCAGGCTGAGAAGTTGCTTCGCTGGATGGATACGCACGGATGGCAGCAGCCGAAGGTGCTAGTCGGCGACTTCAACGCTCCGCCAGGAACGCGGCCCATCCGCATCATCGAGGAGAGATTACAGTCCGCTCATAAGCTCGCTCACGGCGTCGAGCCTCACCACACTCTCACGCCACTGGCGAGCATTCTCGTTGGCAACGAGCCGCCCGAAGGCTACGTCGTTGACTACATCTTTGTCTCACCATCCGTTCGCGTCCGAGAGGCCAGCATAGTCTTCGACAGGACTCATCCTAATGATTCGACGCTCTACGCGTCTGACCATCTGGGCCTCCTTGCGAGTGTTGACGTGAGCTGATGCTTAGGGGATTTAGCGATCTTGGGGGCGCACTCATGGCCAAGGCGAACCTAGAGTCGCCATTTCCCGGCCGCTACCCTAATGCGGACGCACTTCTTGAAGATCCGCTGCGCAACCG
>VBJT01000273.1:0-1941 GCA_005880075.1 Chloroflexota bacterium | reverse complement strand
ACCCGCCCGGCGCCTTCGCCGCCATCCCGAAGCTGACCGGCCCATTCGCGCAGCGCTGCACGCCCCTCCTCAACCAAATGAACGCGCCGACCGAAATGGACCTTTATTGCAGGCGCTTATCCTTGTCCTTGATTCTGGCAATCAGGACTAGCGCAATGGCGATGGAGACGGTACTTGCGTGGGAGCACCTGATTGTTTGATGACGATCGTCCAGCCTCGCTGCTTCAAATCGTCCCAAGTGACCGTATCGACGTATAATGTTCGGCCGTTGTCGTCCTTTGCCTCAATCGTCTGTTCGCCCTTTATCTCGTTAAAGCTGAAGGTCTTCGATTGTCCCGGTTCCAAAGTAGTATCAACGATCCCAATACGATACACCGTCACTCTTGAATCGGTTTGATTTTCGTAAGTCACGCCGTGACCAGGATCAAACGCTGTAGCTACGCCTACGATTAGCACGATAGCCGAGGCAAGCGCGACGTTGGATATTCGGCGCGCCGTCAAGACGAGGCCGACAACAACAACGAACGCAGCGAAGCGAGAAACCATCGCTTATGAAAACGCTCAGACTCGGCGGGCGATTCCCGCCCGCTACAACGCCGCCCCCGGATCCGCCGGACGGCTTCGCCGCCGCCACCGCATCACGAAGCTGACCGCCTTTTCGGGCAGTGCGCTGCCCCTATTGCGACGTTCACCTGGTTCACCGGCAAACGGCTATCAAATTACCCTTAGTGAGGTACGAAATCCCCCGCCATTTCGACGCCTTCCAGTTCGTTAGCGTAGACTGATCGACGTATTCGTGAATATCTGTCCCAATCCAGTTGGACCCCACGAGGCACGTACCGGCCGCCATCTGAACTCAATCCGTGGGCAATGCCAATCCTCCTGCGCTCAAGACGAGCCCACGACAACGGCACTGAGTCCCGAGAGATCGACCAGCCTTCCGGCGGACCATGACTGAATTCTAGCAGCGTGCGCTGGTCGCTTCGCGCCCCGATGTTGTCGCCGGGCCTCTTACTGGCGCACTAATCGCGTTGCTCTGATCCGGGTCTTACACGGGCCGCCGAATTGGGAAGAGGCCGAGGCGGAAAGCGGCAGTGAAAGCGAATAGCGTGTGCGCTATACGTCTACCTATATTGGCCCGCAGCGGTACCCAAACATGCCATCCAACATCGCAATGTCGGTGATGTCCACGAAGCTGTCGTAGTTCATGTCGTAGCGGCCCTGGTAGCCGGGCACGCCGTTGTCTCCGACGCCATCGTTCGCCGGATTTCCGCCCTGCGAGCCGAACACACCGGTGAGGAGCGATATATCCGAGATGTCGACGAACCCGTCGTTGGTCACGTCCGGCGCGGACTGAGCGAAGCTCACCATCCTCACTGTGGCGCCGGCCGGGTGATCGTAGCTCAGGGGAGGAGTGAAGGTTATCGTTCCCGGCCCAGTTGCAGTTACATACCGCAACGTTTCATTGGGCGAGCTGATAATAATCGGCTGGCCCATTATAAACCCAGAGGTGCTTCCGCCCGTAATGATAGTTGAGTCTCCGCTGTGGGCCGGCGCGGTGAGCACGCTGGCACCCGGCCCGGCAATGAACGCAAACGGCGGATTGTTGCCGTCTCGGCAAGTGTCGTTGGCGTTGACCACGCCGTCGCCGTCGGCGTCTGCCGTCGGGGAGCTGTCGCAGTCAGGCGTTGTCGCGCCGATGCAGATCGTCTGGGCGGCGAAGGTCGCATGGTAGTGTCCATTGGCGCCGTTCGTGTCCGGATCGCAGGCGGGACCGATATCATCGGAAGGCGGACCGCCGTCCGGAACGTTCTGCCCGGGCGATACGTCCCGGTCATACTGGAAGGTGTTGGGAGTCGTGCCTCCGCCTCCGTTTTGCGCTGCATTATAGACAAGTGGGCAGTTGTCTATCCGGTTTGGCCAGCCGTCGCCGTCCTGATC
>VBJT01000018.1:2864-17358 GCA_005880075.1 Chloroflexota bacterium | reverse complement strand
AGCGCGATAGCCTGCTTGAGGGTCGCCTGCCAGCGGCCGAGCGGCTGTTCGGGCAGGCCGTATATGAGGTCGAGGTTGATGCGCTCGAACCCGGCCTCACGCGCCCAGTGATAGGCCTCTTTCGCCTCGTCGGCGGAATGGATGCGGTCGAGCACCGTCAGCTCGTCGTCGTGGAAGGACTGGACGCCGAAGGAGATGCGGTTCACGCCGGCGGCGAGCAGGCCACGCAGGTAGTCGCGGTCGATTGTGCCAGGGTTCGCCTCGAACGAGACCTCTGCCTCCGGCTCAAGGTCGAACACCTCTCGCATCGCACCAACAATGCGCTCAACCTCCTTCAGCGGCAGCAATGATGGCGTCCCGCCGCCGAAGAAGACGGTCTCTACGCGATGGTCGAACATTAGCGGCGACCAGAGACGCATCTCGTCGCAGAGGGCATCGACGAAGGGGCGCATGAGCGACTCGATGCCGGCGTAGGAGTTGAAGTCGCAGTAGGAGCATTTCAGGGTGCAGAAGGGGATGTGAATGTAGAGGGAGAGGGGTCTGTCCGACCGCATGGCCGTATGGTACCAGTTGAACGATGTCTCGCGTCATGCGGACAGACCTCCCTTCCACCGCTCTTCCCCTCCCCAAAGGTCTGTCCGTACGGGGTCGCGGCGAGGTCTTCCCCCACCTCTCCCCTGCCCACCGTAAACCTGCCCGTACGAAGGTCACTGTTTGCTACACTACCGTCACCATGCTCAAGAGCCATTCCTGCGGTCAGCTGCGTCCCTCGCACGAGGGCGAGACGGTATCGCTGGCCGGGTGGGTGCACCGGCGGCGGGACCACGGCGGCCTCATCTTCATCGACCTGCGCGACCATGACGGCCTGGTGCAGACGGTGTTCAATCCGCAGGAGAACGCGGAGGCGTATGCAGTCGCCGACTCGTGCCGGGGCGAGTACGTGCTTCTCGCGAAGGGAACGGTAGCCCGCCGGCCGAAGGGGACGGAGAACGCCGCGCTGCCGACCGGCGAGATCGAGGTACGGGTGAGCGAGGCGCAGGTGCTGAACCCTTCGAAGACGCCGCCCTTCTACATTACGGAGGAGACGGAGGTCGAGGAGCTGTTGCGGCTCAAGTACCGGTACCTCGACCTGCGGCGCGAGACGATGCATCACAACATCGTCACGCGCCACCGCGTCGTGAAGTTTATCCGCGACTTCCTCAGCGAGCGCGGATTCACGGAGATCGAGACGCCGCTGCTTACGGCCCCGACACCCGAGGGCGCGCGCGATTATCTGGTGCCCAGCCGGGTGCACGCCGGGCACTTCTACGCGCTGCCGCAGTCGCCCCAGCAGTTCAAGCAGCTGCTGATGGTGGCGGGGTTCGAGCGCTACTTCCAGATCGCCCGCTGTCTGCGCGACGAGGACCTGCGCGCCGACCGCCAGCCGGAGCACACGCAACTGGACCTCGAGGTGAGCTTCGTGTCGGACGAGGAGGACATCTTCGGGCTGACAGAGGAGCTGTACTACAGCCTGGCCCAGTCGCTGTTTCCCGAGCGCCCGGTGCAGGCGCATCCCTTCCCTCGAATGATGTACGAGGAGTCGGTGCGCCGCTTCGGGAGCGACAAGCCGGACTTGCGTTACGGCCTGGAGCTGAGCGACTTCAGCGAGGCGCTCCGCGACACGGAGTTCGCGGTCTTCCGGCAGGTGTTGGCGTCGGGTGGTATGGTGCGAGGGCTCTGCGTACCCGGCGGGGCGGAATTTAGCCGCAAGCAGACCGATGATCTGACGACGTTCGTCCAGCAATACGGCGCTAAGGGCCTCGTCTCGATGGCTTTCCTGGGCGAAGGGAGTATTGAGACGCTGGCCGAAGAAGAGATCCGGTCCCCGGTCGCGAAGTATTTCACCCTCGAGGAGGCTAAGGAGATGGCGCGCGTCGCCAGCGCCAAGCGCGGCGATATGCTGCTCCTTGTGGCCGACCGGCCAGCCGTCGTCAACCGGGCGCTCGATGGGCTGCGGCGCGAGCTGGCAGACCGACTCAGACTGTATGACCCAAACGTGCTCGCCTTCGTGTTCCTGAAGGACGTACCTCTTTTCGAGTGGAGCGAGACGGAGAGCCGCTGGGTGTCAATGCACCACCCGTTCACGTCGCCGCGGGAGGAGGACTTTGCTCTGATCGACAGCGAACCGGGGCGGGTACGTTCACGGGCGTACGACCTCGTCTGCAACGGCTGGGAGCTGTTCAGCGGATCGATTCGGATCCATCGGCGCGATCTACAGGAGAAGGTCTTCGCCATGCTGGGAATATCAGCGGAGGAGGCCGGGCGGAAGTTCGGGCACATGCTGGAGGCGTTCGAGTACGGCGCTCCGCCTCACGCGGGCATTGGCGCAGGCATCGACCGGCTGCTGGCGGTGTTGACCGGCCAGCCTGACATCCGCGAGGTGATCGCCTTCCCGAAGACGAAGAGCGCATCCGAGCCGCTTACGGGCGCGCCGACGACGGTTTCGCCGGAGCAGCTGCGTGAGCTGCACATCGCGGTGACCGAGGTGGAGGATGAACGCGAAGGCGGATGAGCGATTACGGCGGACGGCTACTCATTAGGCGAGGCGGGTGCCCGTTCGTCCTGAGGTTGCTCTAAGGATGAACGCGGGGCAGCACGCTCCGATGGTCAGCGACGGGGAGTGCGCCTTACGGATAGCTCCTTCAGCGCCAGCCAGTCGCGTCGGGCGAATGCCCAGTTCTTCTCGCGCGACCAGGCCTTAATTTTGACGTTCGGCAACAATCGCTTCTCAGGGGGAGGGAAAGGGCGCGTGGAATACGCGGAGCCTTGTAGCAGAGACGAGTTAATGTCTGCAAGCGGCGGATGTCACTGATCAAGTCAGGCGGTGGGTGCCCCCGCTCATGGTTCGAGCGAGCCTCACCACGAACGGGACGAAGTCGTTGTAATCGAGGTCATCTGCCCGTGAAGTCATCCGCCCATAGGGTCTGCCCGCAGCGACGGCTTGTGGTTCCTTGCGCCGGGCTCCTGTAACATAACGTAGGCAAACCAAAGCCAACCGGCCCGCGTTCTCTAGTTAGCACGCATGGAAACCCGCAGACTCGTCCTCACACTTACCGGCATAGGCGTGGTGCTGATTGTCGTTCTCGGCGGGCTTTCGATAGCGCTCTTGGCGACCGGCGGGGGGAACGATTCGAGCTCCGCCCAGAATGGCTCCCAGACGAGCCCGGCGGCTACGGCGCAGCTGCCGCAGCGGGTGGCGGGCGAGCTGCGTCTGTTCGGCGGCGACCCGATATCGCTCGATCCGGCCTGCGCGTCAGACGCCGATTCGGCGGCGTACATCGTAGAGCTGTTCTCAGGCCTGGTCTCGTTCGACAAGGACCTGAAGATAATTCCGGACATCGCCGAAAGCTGGGATACGAGCGGGGACGGCAAGGTCTATACGTTCCACCTACGCAAGAATGTCGAGTTCCACGATGGGTCTCGCCGCGTTGTGGCTGATGACTTCAAGTTCTCGATGGAGCGGGCGCTGAACCCCAACACTCAGTCGACCGTTGCTGAGGTCTATCTGAACGACATCGTGGGCGTGGATGACTTCCTCGCGGGGCGGGCCCAAGAGGTAAGCGGGGTCAAGGTAATCAACGACGACACGCTGGAGATTACGATCAAGGACCCGATCGTCTACTTTCTGGACAAGCTAACATACCCTACCGCGTACGTCGTGGACCGGCGTGAGGTCGGCAATTCCACGTGTTTCCAGGGCGCGGACTGGACGCAGCACCCGAACGGGACGGGGCCGTTCAAGATGAAGGAGTTCGTGCTAGGCCAGCGTGTCGTGCTCGAGGCGAACCCGCAGTTCTACCTCGATCGCAAGCCGTCGCTCAGTGAAATCACCTATCTCTTGAGCGGAGGCTCGTCGCTCGTGATGTACGAAAACAATGAGGTCGACGTTAGCGAGCCGCTGAACAAGGAGTACCGGACGGGCGCGAATATGTCAACCGACTACATCGGGTTCAACACGCAGGAAGCGCCCTTTAACGACCCGCGCGTCCGGAAAGCTTTCGCAATGGCGACGGACAAGGACCTGGTGGCGAAGACTGTGCTGATGGACATCCTGCTACCGGCCAAAGGTGTCCTGCCCCCCGGCATGCCTGGCTACGATCAGAACCTAGCGGGCATTGCGTATGATCCCGAAGGGGCGAAGGCACTTCTCGACGAAGCCGGCGGCCCGGACATACTTAAGGACGTGACGCTCCTGACCTCCGGTCAGGGAGCGGCGCCGAGCGAGGCGCTGGCGGCGGTGACGGCGTTATGGAAGCAAAACCTGGGGGTCGATATCCAGATCGAGCAGGAAGAGCTAGGGATCTTTCTGAGGGATATCGACAAGGGCAATTTCAAGATGTTCTCGCTTGGGTGGATCGCCGACTATCCAGACCCGCAGAACTTCCTCGAGATCAAACTACACTCGCAGAGTCCCGACAATGAGACGAAGTACTCGAATCCAAAGGTCGATGAGCTTCTCGATGGCGCCCGGACAGAAAGCGACCAGGCGAAAAGGGTAAGCGACTACCAAGAGGCCGAGAAGCTGATCGTTGACGACGCGCCCTGGGTACCGCTTTTCTTTGGTCAGGACAGCGTTCTGGTGAAGCCTTACGTGAAGAATTTCGTGAATGCGCCCTTTGTAATCCCACGGATGAGATACGTCACCATCGAGCGCTGACGAGGGCCCTAGCCGGTGAACGGCCTCGCCCTCGGGCGCTATGCGCCGAGCGATTACGTTGAGATTCAGGCCGGGCCCCGGGCGAGACCTGAGACGATCGAGCGCATCCGTCAAGAACGCGGCCTGAACGACCCCGTCTATGAGCAGTACATCCGGTACATTGGGAAGGCCGTTCGTGGAGACTTCGGCCAAAGCGTGAAGTACAGGGGCACGGATGTGCAGGACGTCATCTTCCCACGCCTTTGGGTGACGTTGCAGTACAACGCGGTAGTGATGCTCCTCACCTTCGGGATCGGCATTCCGGTCGGCACCTGGGCCGCTCTGCGACGCGGTACCTGGCTGGACCCGCTGTCCATCGGAGCATTTGTGCTCCTCGCGTCGGTACCGGTCCTAGTGTCTGTGCCGCTCCTTCAATGGTTATTCGCGGTGAAGCTCGGCTGGCTGCCCACCGGTGGTTGGCACGAACGAAACCTCTTCGGGGTGCAGATAGGCATATTTTCCGCCGAGGCGATCCTGCCCGTCCTTGCGCTGACGCTTGTCAGCGTCGCCGGACTCGCCCGCTACATGCGCGCGCAAGTGCTCGATGTGCTGGACCAGGACTTCGTCCGAACGGCGCGCGCGAAGGGCTTGAATGAGTACCCGGTGATCACGCGGCACGTCATCCGGAACGCATTGCTGCCGATTGCCACGCTCATGGGCTTCGAGCTGGCGAGTCTGTTCACGGGTTCTATCATCCTCGAGACGCTCCTTGGTATACCCGGTATCGGCCTGTACGCCTTCGAATCGATTGGGAGCCGCGATTACGACAGCATCATGGCAATCGTGCTGCTGGGGGCGCTTGTCTTCCAGCTGGCAATGCTGCTCGTTGACATTGCTTATGGGTTCATCGACCCGCGTATCCGGCTGTCGGCCGAGGGACGAACGTGAACCAGGCGGAACTAACGGCCGGGAGTCTCGAAGCAGGTGAAATACGAAGGCCCCCGCAATTTCGGTTTTTCCGGCGGTTGGCGCGGCGGCCTGTCGCGGTCGCCGCGATCGTCATCATCCTTGTCGTGTATACCGCCGGCGTTCTCGCGCCGGTTGTCGCGCCGTACCACTTCGACGACGCGGACTTGCACAACACGTTTGCCTCGCCGAGTAGTGAGCACTTACTCGGAACGGACCGCCTGGGGCGAGATGTCCTTTCCCGCCTTATATGGTCCGCTCAGACGACGGTGATAATCTCGGCCCTCACCGTAATCGGCGGAAGTCTTATCCTGGGCGTCTCGTTAGGCCTCACGACCGGATACTTCGCTGGGCGTGTGGACAGCGTCATCATGAGGGTGGCCGACGCGCTGTACTCGGTGCCGACATTTCTTCTCATATTGATCATCAACGCAACGATGAAAGACCGAATCAAGAGCGTGTTCAGTGACATCGAGAACATTAGCGGAATAGGCGGCCTGGCAAGATCAGGCGCTCCGAACTTCTTCTTGCTATCGCTGGCCCTTTCGATTTTCGGATGGGTGGGTATGGCGCGACTTGTCCGCTCGCAAGTGCTATCCCTGCGGGAGGCCAATTACGTGCTTGCGGCAAAGGCGATCGGCAGTTCGACGCCGCGCATCCTCTTCCGCCATCTCTTGCCACAGCTAACGAATATCATGGTGGTCACGATTACGCTCTCGCTGGGAGCGGTCGCCCTGGCGGAGGTTTCGCTAACGTTCCTCGGCATCGGCGTGGAGGACCACGCCAGCTTCGGGGTAATGATCTTCCAGTACGCCGGGCCGACAAACGTACGCGCTCATCCTCTACTGCTGTTCGCGCCAACAATCGTCGTCGCCTCGCTGATGCTGTCTTTCAACCTGCTTGGCGATGCGCTGACCGACATACTTTCGCCGCGGCGGAGGTGATCGTGGGAGAGCCGCAGATCCGCCCCGCGACGCCTGTAGAGATCGAGGCGGACTGGCGGGAATTCACAGGCGGGCCGCCGGTCGTAGGTCTGCTTCGAGAGTACGAGCCCGCGGACGTCGAGGGTATCGATCGTCTCGGTGCATGCGGACCCGCAGGGAGGCGGAACAGGCACGCGCATCATGGACGCGGCGGAGGAGGAGCTACGCACGCGGGGGGTGAAGACGGTTGTCGTCGCGACGACGAACGACAACGTGCAGGCGTTGAACTTCTACATCGGGCGTGGCTACCGGCTCGTGCGGCTCCATCTGGACGCGATGGACCGAGTGCGAGCGCGGAAGCCGGGCGTGCCATCGACCGGTCGCGACGGCGTGCCACTGCGAGACATGTGGGAGCTGGAGAAGAACCTGTAGAGGTCGTTCGCGCCGCTCGCTATGAACAAGCGGATGTGCCTTTATCGACATATCCAGTGCCATTCCGAGCCGTGTCCGGAGAAGGCGCGCTGCTATAATCGAGGTATGAAGGTCTCCACGAAACGTCTCCCCGATAGCCAGGTGTTGCTGGAGATCGAGGCGGACGAGCAGCAAATGGAGCGCTCGTTGGACAAGGCGTTCCGGCGCCTTTCCCAGCGCGTGGAAGTGCCCGGCTTTCGGAAGGGAAAAGCGCCCGCCGGCATGCTTGAGCGGCAGATCGGGCACGCGCGCGTGGTCCGGGAGGCGCTGGACATCCTCATTCCTGAGGCCTACAACCAAGCGATCGAGGAACAGGACGTAGATGCGATCGACCAGCCTTCGATTGAACTGGTGAATGACGAACCGCTGGCGTTCAAGGCGACGGTGCCCGTCCGGCCAACCGTTGAGCTGGGCAAGTACCAGAGCGTGCGTGTAAAGCGCGAGCCGGTCAGCATCGACGAAGGCGAAGTCGACAAGGCGCTCGAAGAGCTGCGACACCGGTACGCCGTGCATGAGCCGGTCGAGCGGCCGGTGCAGATGGGTGACATCGTCCGGGCGGACGTGCGAGGTGTGATCGACGGCAAGGAAGTCTACAAGGAGGACGATGCCGAACTGCGTCTCCGTGAAGGGGCAGCAATCCTTCTCCCCGGCATTGCGGAAGGGATAATCGGCGCTGAGAAGGGAATCCTGAAAGAGATACCAGTTACCGTGCCGGAGGGCGAGCGGCCGCTTTCTGGGAAGAGCGGCGCCTTCGCGCTCACGGTGAAAGAGGTGAAAGAGGAGCAGCTGCCCGCGCTCAACGATGACTTCGCCCGGGACGTTGGCGAAGGATTCGCATCGCTGGACGCCCTTCGCGAGCGGCTGCGGAACGATATCCGGGAGCGAATGGACGCACAGGCGGAGGAAGAGTATCGGGACAAGGCGGTGGGGGCGTTGGTCGAAACGGCGGAGACGATCGAGTTCCCACCGGTTCTGGTGGAGCGTGAAGTCGAGCGCCTGATTCAGGACCAGGCCCGCCATCTCGGGCTTGAGGTGGAGCAGTACCTGGTCAACAGCAGACGAACGCGGGAGCAGCTCCACGAAGAGCTCGCAGGCGCCGCTACCGAGCGAGTGCGGCGGTCTCTGGCGCTAACCCGCCTCGCGGAGCGGGAAGAAATAAAGGCCGAAGACCAGGAGGTGGACGCTGAGGTTGAGCGGCTGGCAGGGTCATCGGGTGAGCAGGCGGATCAGTTGCGCACGCTGTTCGGCAGCCCAGACGGCCGGGCGGCGCTCGCAAGATCGCTGGTCACGCGAAAGACAATGGACCGGCTAGCCGAGATAGCATCCCGAGACGGAGCAACAACCCCGGAGAAGAAGAGCAGAAGGAAGACCGCCAAGGTGGCAGCCAAGTGAACGATGGAGGAATGAGCATGAAGCCCGAAGCACTAGTCCCGTATGTCGTCGAGCAGAGCCCACGTGGGGAGCGCGCATTCGATATATTTTCGCTCCTCCTGAAGGAGCGGATCGTCTTTTTGGGCACGCCGATCGATGACCAGATCGCGAACCTGATCATCGCCCAGCTTTTGTACCTCGAACGAGAGGACCCGGACAAGGACGTCAATATGTACATCCACTCTCCGGGTGGTGTGGTGAGTGCGGGGCTCGCGATCTACGACACGATGAACTTGATGCGGTGCGATGTGGCGACGATCTGCGTGGGCGGCTGCGCGAGCATGGGGACGGTGCTTCTCGCGTCGGGCACGAAGGGCAAGCGCTATGCGCTGCCCAATTCTACCATCCATATACATCAGGCGGTGATCCGGGGTGTCGGGGGTCAGGCGACTGATGTGGAGATCCATGCCAGAGAGGTTCTGCGCCAGAACCAGGTGATCCGGGAGATTCTCGCGAAGCACACCGGTCAGGAGCTAGAGCGCATCATCCGCGACACCGACCGCGACTTCTTCATGGACCCGCCGCAGGCCAAGGATTACGGTATAATAGACGAAATTCTTCAAGGTTCGAAACAGGCGGTTGCGGCGACGCCGGGGGATGGGGCAAAGGCGTAAGCAATGCCGGCTAAGGGCAGTGGAACGCGAATCAGCTACACCTGCTCCTTCTGTAGCAAGAACCAGGACCAGGTCCGTCGCCTGATCGCCGGGCCGGGCGCTGTCTACATCTGCGACGAGTGCGTCGAGCTGTGCCGCGAGATCATCCAGGAAGACTCGACGTCAACGGTCCGGCCCAAGGAGCCGCTCCAGCGCATCCCTCCGCCGAAGCTGATCTACCAGCAGCTGAGCGAGTACGTCGTCGGGCAGGAGCAGGCGAAGAAGGTCCTTTCGGTAGCGGTATACAACCACTACAAGCGGATCGGCGCGAAGTCAGGCAAGGACGTCGAGCTCGAGAAGAGCAATATCCTCCTCCTCGGCCCGACCGGCTGCGGGAAGACCCTTCTGGCGCGAACGCTCGCGAAGATTCTCGACGTGCCCTTCACGATCGCTGACGCCACCGCGCTGACCGAGGCGGGCTACGTCGGCGAGGATGTCGAGAACATACTTCTGCGGCTGATCCAGTCGGCCGACTTCGATGTAACGAAGGCCGAGCGGGGCATCATCTACATCGACGAGATCGATAAGATCGGGCGCAAGACCGGGGATAACCCGTCAATCACGCGCGACGTTTCCGGCGAGGGCGTGCAGCAGGCACTGCTCAAGATCATCGAGGGCACAGTCGCGAACGTCCCCCCGCAAGGCGGGCGCAAGCACCCTCACCAAGACTTCATCCAGATAAACACTGCGAATGTCCTCTTTATTTGCGGCGGCGCTTTCCAGGCGCTCGACGCGATCATCGATAAGCGCATCGGCAGCGGCACGCGGAGCCTCGGCTTCCGGGCAGCCGCCGCGCCGCAGACGGACCCCGTCAAGCACGCGGACGAGCTGCTGAGGCATGTCACGCATGATGACCTGCTCACGTACGGCTTGATACCGGAGTTTGTCGGGCGGATCCCAGTGATGGTTGCGCTGCAGTCGCTCGATAAGGCGGCGCTGGTGAAGATCCTGACAGAGCCGAAGAACGCGCTTGCCCGCCAATTCACGGAGTTCTTCTCGCTGGACAACGTCGAGCTTGTGCTGACGGATGATGCGCTCGAAGCAGCCGCCGAGGAAGCGCTGCGACACAAGACCGGCGCCCGCGGGCTGCGTACCGTGCTGGAGGAGTGCCTGCTCGACGTCATGTACGAGATTCCTTCGCGCGGGGATGTCAAGAAATGCGTCGTGGATGCAGATGCCATCCGCGGACTCCGGCGGCCGCTGCTGCTTACCCGCTCGGGGCAGGCGCTCAACGTCTGGGGCGAGGACAAGGGCGAGACGGCTTAGCAGCTTCTAGCATTAGAGCTGAAGCCGGCATTTCTCCGTATGCTATTCTGAGGCCACGATGGCCAAGCGGCGGCTTGACGCGCTTCTCGTCGACCGCGGACTGGCGCCTGACCGTCAGAAAGCGCAGGCGCTGGTGATGGCGGGCGCCGTCTCAGTGGACGAGCGCCCGGCCCAAAAAGCGGGGACGCTTGTCGATGAGAACGCGCCTTTACGGCTGGCGGAACGCCCGCGCTACGTCGGGCGCGGTGGCGAGAAGCTGGAGCATGCACTCGAGGCGTTCGGGCTGGACGTGCGCGGGCTGGTCGTGGCAGACATCGGGGCGTCGACCGGCGGATTCACGGATTGTCTGCTGCAGAGGGGAGCCGAGCGGGTCTACGCTATCGACTCGGGCAAAGGTCAGCTGGACTTCCGCCTACGGACCGACCCTCGCGTTGCAGTGATGGAAGGGGTGAACGCCCGCACGCTCGAATCGCTGCCCGAGCGGGTCGATCTTATCACGATTGATGTTTCGTTCATCTCGCTGCGCCTCGTTTTGCCGGCGGTGCGGAGGTTGACGAAGGGGCCCATCGTCGCGCTGTTCAAGCCGCAGTTCGAGGCGCGAAAAAGCGAAGTGCCGAGAGGTGGAGTCATACGCGACGTGCAGTTGCATGCGCAGTTGATCGGCCGCTTTGTGGCATGGTGCGTGAAGAACGATTTTCGCGTAGTCGACATGACGCTGTCGCCGATAGCCGGCGCGGACGGCAACCGCGAGTTCTTCTTCTGGCTCCGGCAGGCTAAGAGCCTGCCCCGTGGGGCTGGGAGCCTACCCCATGATGGTCGGAGTGCGCGCCGCAGCCGATCGAGGTCCGGCCGGTGAAGAAGGTTGGCATCTTCGTCCACTCACGCTCGCGGGCGGCTGTCCAGATTGCCGACCAGGCGCGCGAGCTCCTGCGCGAGCGAGGGTCGGAGGTCTGGCAAACTTCCGACTGGGATGACAGCGCGGTCGCGGATAGCATTCCCGGCACAGACCTCCTCGTCTGCGTCGGCGGGGATGGCACGGTGCTGCGGGCGGCACGGGTCATCGTCCCTCACCCCGTGCCAATCCTGGGAGTTAACATGGGGCGCCTCGGCTTCTTGACGGAAGTGCGCCCCGGCGAGCTGGTGGACCGCCTCAGCGATGTCCTCGAAGGCAGCTGCCGGATTGAAGAGCGGACGATGCTGCAGGCACAGGTGCCATCATGGGGAGCGACTCACCACGCCCTTAACGATGTCGTCGTTGGGCGGGCATCGATCGGACGGCCGCTGTACGTCGAGACGGCCGTCGACCGCGTAAGGCTGGCGATCCATCGCTGCGATGCGGTGATCGCGGCGACGGCGACCGGAAGCACGGCGTACTCGCTCTCAGCGGGCGGCCCGATCCTTCACCCTGAGTCGCAAGACCTTCTGCTGACACCAGTGGCGCCGCATCTTGGCTCCGCCCGGCCGGTGGTGCTGCCGCCGAACGCAAGTATCGATCTACGAGTGACGGCGGACAAGGAAGCGGTGATCAGCGTGGACGGCCAGATCGATCGCGCTCTCGCCAGCGGCGACAGCGTCACGGTTTGCCGCAGCGCGCATACGGCCCGTTTCGTGCGATTTTCGCCGCCGCAGGACTATTACGCTGTGCTGGCCGAAAAGCTGGACTGGCTGCGGGTCATTCAAGCGTCGGACCACCCGGAGCTGTTCGAGTTTGAAGGGATCAGCTCTTCGAAGTGACGCCCGAACTCATCGAATGTATAACAGCCACGCGACGGATCTATGAAGGCCGGATAGTGAGCCTGCGGGAGGACACCGCAACGCTCGCGGACGGCCGCACGGTGCTGCGAGAAGTGGTGGAACACGCGGAAGTGGCGGCGGTCGTGCCCGTGGATGCGGATGGCAACGTAATCCTCGTGCGCCAATACCGGTTGCCTGCGCGAGAAGCGCTCCTCGAGATACCAGCCGGCGGGGCAGAGGATGGCGAGGGTATCGAGGATGCCGCTCAGCGCGAGCTGCGAGAGGAGATCGGGTATCGAGCTGGGCGACTAAAGCGACTGTGCGGTTTTTTTGTCTCGCCCGGGTACTGCACGGAGTTCATCCACGTCTTTCTCGCGACTGATCTCATCGAGGATTCGACTGACGGTGATCCTGACGAGGTGATCGCGCTGGAGCGCGTGGCGCCGGATGAGGCGGTGCGGCTTATCGAGACGGGCGAGATCAAGGATGGCAAGAGCATCGCTGGCCTCCTACTTGCGAGGAAACGAACAGGCGGTGCATCAACGAGCGGAGATGCAGGGACGATTGTCAATCCATAGACAGCGTTGATAGAATTACGGCGGCGATGAAGAAAACGCTAATAGCGGCTACCGGCGAGCATGGCCCGCGCTGAGACCGCTGTCGCCGCTCCACACCGGCTGGGGTTCTTCGCCACCCTTCGGGGGGATAACTGGTGGGTAGAGCCGGCGCTGACGGGCATCGGCATGCTCGTGTTCTTTGGTTGGCTTACCGTCAGCATTTTCCTCGACAAATGGGCGTTCGAGATCGGGCCGTACCTCTCGCCCGTTTTCGAGCCCAAGCTCTTCGGGGCGAAGGACAGTATCTTCATTTCGCCCGCGATGATCGTCTTGGTCGGGCCGATCCCGTTCCGCGCGACCTGCTACTACTACCGGCGGGCCTACTACCGGTCCTGGTTCTTGAGCCCACCGGCCTGCGCCGTCGGCGATGCCAGCCGGAAGTACCGGGGTGAGACCACGGTACCGTTTTGGCTGAACAACCTCCATCGCTTCGCGATGTACATCGCGCTAGTCTTCGTCCCGATCCTCTGGTACGGCGCGCTTCGGAGCTTCTACAACGCGGACGAGATAATCGACGGCAAGGCGGTGGAGACCGGATTCGGCATCGGCCTCGGCTCTGTGTTTCTCGTCGTGAACGCATTTCTGCTTATGATGTATACCTTTTCGTGTCATTCCCTTCGCCACTGGGTAGGCGGCGGGCTGGACTGCTTCTCCTGCTCAGCGTGGACGCGCACGCGCAAGCGTCTGTGGGACCGAATCACGGTGTGGAATGCGCAGCACCGGTTCTGGGCGTGGACGAGTCTGATCTGGATAGTGGCGACTGACGTCTACATTCGGCTTGTGGCCAACGGCAATGTTAGTGACCCGAATACGTGGGGGTTCTAACGGGTGCCTGAGTACGAAACGCACGATTTCGACGTAGTCGTCGTTGGCGCGGGTGGGGCCGGGCTGCGGGCGGCGATCGAAGCGTCCGCCCAGGGAGCAAAAACAGCGCTCGTCTGTAAGTCTCTGCTCGGCAAAGCCCACACAGTGATGGCGGAAGGGGGTATCGCGGCTGCGATGGGCAACGTCTATCCGGAGGACGGATGGCGCAGCTACACGCCAAAGAAGCGCCGGACCGCGTCTACGAACTCGAAAGCTGGGGGGCACTCTTTGACCGCACCAAGGACGGGCGCATCCTCCAGCGGCCCTTCGGGGGCCATCGGTATGACCGGCTCGCGCATGTCGGTGACCGCACCGGGCTCGAGATGATCCGGACCTTACAACAGCACGCGGTCCAAAAAGGGATCGACGTGTTCATGGAGTGCACGATTTCGCGCCTGCTGGAGGACGGGGACCGGATATCCGGCGCATTGGGCTACTGGCGTGAGACCGGCAGGCTGATTCTATTCAGGGCCAAGGCCGTCGTTCTGGCGACGGGGGGTGTAGGAAGGGCGTTCGCCGTTACTTCGAATTCGTGGGAGTACACAGGCGACGGGCACGCACTCGCCTACTGGGCGGGAGCTGACTTAGTCGACATGGAGTTCGTCCAGTTCCACCCGACGGGCATGGTCTGGCCGCCGAGTGTGCGCGGGATTCTCGTGACGGAAAGCGTGCGTGGAGACGGAGGCACGCTCCGCAACTCGGAGGGTGAGCGGTTTATGTTTCGCTACATCCCCGAGTTCTTTCGAGCGGAGACGGCTGAGACGGAGGAGGAGGCGGACCGCTGGTATGACGACAAGGTCAACAACCGCCGGACACCCGACCTGCTGCCGCGTGATGAGGTGGCGCGAGCGATCAACTCTGAGGTGAAGGCCCGGCGGGGCAGCCCTCATGGCG
>VBJT01000018.1:0-2840 GCA_005880075.1 Chloroflexota bacterium | reverse complement strand
GCAACTGGCCGACGTCGACATAACGACTACCCAGATGGAAATTGGCCCGACAATGCACTACATCATGGGCGGTGTCCGCGTCCACCCTGATACCGGCGCGGCGACGGTCCCGGGGCTGTTTGCGGCCGGCGAGTGCGCTGGAGGGATGCACGGCGCCAACCGCCTCGGGGGTAATTCGCTTTCAGACCTGCTCGTGTTCGGACTGAGGGCGGGAGCAGGCGCGGCTGAGTACGCCAAGAGCCGGGGAAGCGCGCCCACTATCAATTCCGCTGAAGCAGAGGCGATCGCAGGCGAGATGCTTGTCCCGTTCGAGCGAAAGAGAGATGAGAGTCCGTACGCGCTTCAGCATGAGCTTCAGGAGACGATGCACAACCTGGTCGGAATTATCCGTACGGAGGACGAACTTCAGCGGGCGCTCGCCGAAATTCGGGGGTTGAAAGAGCGAGCAGACCAAACGGGCGTCGAGGGCAATCGCCAGTACAACCCGGGCTGGCATCTTGCGTTGGACATGCTTGCTATGCTCACCATTTCGGAGGCGATCACTCTGGCGGCGATCGAGCGCAAGGAGAGCCGAGGGGCTCATACTCGCGACGACTACCCGGAAACTAGCGCCGAGTGGGGAAAATTCAATATCGCCGTGCGAATGGGATCCGACGGCGAGCCAATGATTGTGCGGGAGCCGCTGCCGGAGATGCCGATCGAGTTGCGGGCGCTGGTGGAGCAGGAGGTCAAGATCGGTGCCTGAGATCGCGATGAAGGTGTTCCGCGGCGATTCATCAGGCGGCGAGTTCGTTGACTACACGGTCGAAGTGGACGAGGGGCAGGTGGTGCTCGACGTTATTCACACGATCCAAGCAACGCAGGCGAACGACCTGGCCGTGCGCTGGAATTGCAAAGCGGGAAAATGCGGATCGTGCAGCGCCGAGGTCAACGGCCTGCCGAAGCTGATGTGCATGACGCGGGTAAACAGCTTCCAGCCCGGCGAACCGATCACCGTGGCGCCCATTAAGACGTTCCCGCTGATCAAGGACCTCGTCACGGATGTGTCATTCAACTACGCAGTGGCGAAAGAGATCCCGGCCTTCAAGCCGCGGGTGCCGGAACCAGATGGCCGCTACCGCATGATGCAGGAAGACACAGAGCGGGGCCAGGAGTTCCGGAAGTGCATCGAGTGCTTCCTGTGCCAGAACGTCTGCCATGTGATCCGAGACCATCCGGACAATAAAGGCGACTTCTACGGGCCGCGCTTCTTCGTTCGCCTCGCCGAGCTGGAGATGCATCCGCTCGATACGGAAGACCGGACCGAGCTAATACGTAAAGCAGCCGGAATAGGGATGTGCAACATAACGAAGTGCTGTACCGAGGTCTGCCCCGAAGACATTCACATCACGGACAATGCGATCATCCCCCTGAAAGAGCGAGTGGCGGACCGGTTTTACGACCCAGTCCGCCGGATTTTTAGGCAGCTAAGAAAAGATTGATTAAGTCCACGACCGCCGCTTAGTGGGTTTCGTTACCGTTTTGTAATGCCCCGTTTAACGTAACGATTGGTTGACGGTTTCCGCGTGTCCGATTAGACTCCCAAACCAAGTGCCTCCCGGCCCCTCATAAAAGCGCTGCCCTTCTTACCGGAAATCGCTTAATTCGGCAGCTGCTGGCTGTTGTCCTGTGTCACGGAGGAGGCAACGACCTTAGCAAAGGAGGTTGATGCCAGGGGATATCCCGCGTCCCCGTCCCGCGATCGGGAGAAGGATCCGTGCCTGGGCGACGATTTTCGTCTTAATTGTGGTTCAGCCCCGCAGGCAAGCAATCCGGGCCCCGTCCAAGAGGTCCTGGCCGCTCCGCCGCCTAGTCCGAGGCCTACACCGCCCGCGCCTACGCCGGCACCCACCCCCGCGCCAACGCCCGCTCCGACGCCGGAACCGACTGCCGAGCCCATACCCGCGCCGCCGCCGGAACCGCCCGCTCCTCCGCCCCCACCGCCACCGCCTCGCAGAGAATACGTCCCGCCTCCGCCGCCCCCGCCTGCCGAACCACATAACGAGCTGTCGCGCTCGGTGATGTTTCTGGTAAACGAGCGGCGCGCTCAAGGAGGCCTCTCAGCGCTCGCGCCGAACGCCGCGCTAATTAATGCCGCCCAGCGCTATGCCGAGCTGCACTTCGCGGCGGGGCCGTACCAGTTGAGCCATACGCTCGATGGCATGCCCAGCGACCGTGCCGCGCGTGCCGGGTACACGGGCGGTGTAGGCGAGGTGATCGTTACTGGGCCGCCATCTGCGCAAAAGCTGGTTGACCTCTGGATGGGCAGCCCGCCGCACTACGCGGTCATTATGGGCGCGCAGTACTCGGAGATAGGCGTCGGTTGCGCGGAAGGCCCCTACGCGGACGGCGCGGGCAACGTCTTCGAGACGGCGTTGTGCGTGGGAATGGCGGGGATACCGTAGTCTAGCGGCCGCGCTCTATGTCGGCCACCTGCTCTGAGGTCGCGACATTCTCGACGACGTTATCGCCGCTGCGAACGACAATCGAGGAGACCGGCAGGCTGTCGCTCTCGTTGATCTCCTGGTGGACTACCTGCGCCGGAATGTAGATGAAGTCGCCCGGGCGGGCCTCCGCACGCTTTTCGAGACGGGTACCCCAGCGGATGGTGATGGAACCCTCCGAGATGCAGACTACACTGTCGCAGTCACCATGATGGTGGGCGCCGGTGCTCGTCGCGGGACCGACCGTGACGAGACCGACCCAAAGCTTCTCGCTGCCGACGGAATTGCGGTCAATCGCCGTGCGGCGCTGCATGCCGGGCGTTTGGGCGGTGTGCTGGTCGAGCTCGGCGGAGTGGA
>VBJT01000017.1 GCA_005880075.1 Chloroflexota bacterium | reverse complement strand
GCTCATTCAGCGCGAGCAGTTCTATAAGCGGTATGAGGAGGAGAGCGGCTTCAGCGTTATTCCCGAAGCCATCCGGTTCTGGGAACTGCTCGGGAACGTCAAGCTCGCCGCCATCTTCCTGACCGGCGCTCGCTCCTACTGCGAGGGGCGCACTCGCAGTCCGATGATGGCATTTCTTGGCCGGAACATCGCCCGCCTCGAACTCGAGGTCATGGACCTGATGGGAGTGTAGCCATGCGGCCGTACGCAATCGAGTCGCTCCGCGCGGCTCAAGCGGCACTCGGGGAAGTCATCGCACCTGGCCTGACCTCAGCATTCGCCGTCGACAGTGCCCAGACCGTGCAAATGCTGCTCGAATCGCTCGCTTCGGAATGGGATACCGCAGCCGAGTCCCTGAGCCGGGATAGCGAAACACTTCGCTCGCTGCTATCGGCCGCCGGGGAGGCGCTGACAAACGCTCCCGCCGGTAACGAAAGCCTTCGCCCACTCGTCAGTGAAATCGAGCACCGGCTGCGCGACGATGGGACTACCTCACTCATGATCTCCGAACTCGCGTCGCGCAATGGTTCTCTACGGGCTACGCTGGAAAGCGTTCTGGTCACGTTCGAGGACCAAACCGGCCGCCCGGGCAGCGAAAAGATCGATGAAGTTCGCATCAGAATCTACAAGCACCTCAAGGAAGTGGCGGCGCGTGGCTGGTCTTTTTGGGATGTCTCCAGCTTCCGGGGAAGAATGGCCGCTATCAATTCCGCCGACGGCGTGGATGACTCGCGCGAGAGTGTGGGGTAGAATTAGTCTCGGTTTGAACCATGGTTTCCGAAGAAGCTCCTAATCGCATCCTGAACGCTATCGCGGAATACACTCCGCGTCATGTAGAGCACTCAGAGGCGTCCCCAGCAGCCATACTCATACTTGTTTGTGACCGCGAAGGTGAACCCCACGTCGTCTTCACGGAACGCACAACTCACGTGGAGCATCACAAGGGCCAGATATCGTTTCCGGGCGGCGCCTGCGACGACTCTGACGATTGTCTTGAAACCACCGCTCTTCGCGAGACCTTTGAAGAGATAGGTGTCCTGCCAGAGCACGTCCGAATTATCGGGCAGCTGGATGACATGGTGACGATTAGCAATTTCAGGGTGACGCCATACGTCGGGATGCTTACGACGCAATCCGAATACCAGTACAGGATTAGCGACCATGAGGTTGCACAGGTGATCGAGGTGCCGCTGGCCTATCTAATGGATGAGCGCAACATGGAGCTCGAAGTGCGTGATCACCAGGGACGCCAGGTGCTTGTGCCGGCCTTCTCGTACAACGGCCACCGCATCTGGGGCGCGACGGCGCGGATGCTTCATCAGTTTATCGAACTGCTCCGGTAGTTGAGCGGTCCCCGCACCCCCGCGTCCGTCGCCGCCACTGAAAAGACCCCGCCGTGCAAGCGCTGCGGCAATCGCGATTGGGCGATAGAGCAACACCCGAAGGCACGCCTGCGCTGGCTTATCGAGACAATCTTCGCGGCGCCCGACGTCTGGATCTTCCAGAGCGAGTCTGCCGGCTGGCCCGGTAAGGAGTATGAGCTCTGGACATGTCGCTCGTGCGGCCGCCGCGCTAGGGTCTCTTAAAGATGCGGCTGCTCCTCGTCCGCCACGCCGAATCGCAAGGGAACCTCGAGCGACGTCTCCAGGGACGGTGTGAGTTCCCGCTGACCGAGCGCGGCCTCGCCCAGGCACGAGCCCTCGCCGAGCGACTCGTCCCGCTCCCGCTTTCCGCCGTTTACTCGAGTCCGGTCGGCCGGGCGATGCAGACCGCGGAGGTGATCAGCACAAAGGCGTGCCTGGACGTCATCGCGGAGCCACGCCTGCAGGAGTACGACTTCGGCGAGGCAGTTTCAGGCCTCACCTGGCAGGAGATCAGAGAGCAACAGCCGGAGATTATCGAGGCGTTCAGGAGCGGCCGCTCCGATTTCCCGGCCTACCCCGGGGAGGAAGGCCGCGCGGCATTTCAGGACCGCGTCCGGGCAGCGATGCGAGATATCGCCGAGCGGCACGAAGGCGGCGAGCATGTCGCCGTCATTACGCATGCCGGCCCGATCACGCTATTTCTCTTCGACGTGCTCGGCAAAGAGTACCGCAGGCCTATCCCCTTCGTTCTCGACAATGCCGCCATCACGACAGTTGAAGTCGTCAACAGCGGCGGGCGCCCGAATATTCCACGTATGGTCGTGACCGGAATCAACGACGCCTGTCATGTAAAGGGCATCCAGTCGGAAGATCGCGCGGGCGGAACATGAGCGAACCGGCCGTCAGCGAAACCATCGTGCGCGGCATCGTCGTGGGCGTCTTCGCTGAAAACGCCTGGGTAATCGGTAACCGGCGAACGGGTGAGGCAATCGCCATCGACCCCGGCGACCAACCAGACGAGATCCTGGCGATGGCCAGTGACATGGGCGTGACGATCAAACTCATCGCCAACTCACACGCGCACATCGACCACATCCTCGGCGTGCGCGGCGTTCAGTCGGCGACCGGCGCCAGGTTCCTGCTGCACCAGGGCGACCTCGCGATCGCCCGGAACGCAGCCGGGACCGCCGCCGGCTTCCTCGGCCGCCCCGTCGACCCGCCTCCAGACCCCGACGCATACCCCGCCGACGGAGATGAGATCGACGTCGACGGCGTGAAGCTGAAGGTGATCCATACGCCGGGCCACACGCCGGGCAGCCTCTCGTTCTACACCGAAGGAATGCTCTTCAGCGGCGACACGCTCTTCCAGGGCTCGATAGGCCGCACCGACCTGCCCGGCGGCGACTATGACCAGGAGATGGCGAGCATCGTCGACAAGCTGCTCACGCTCCCAGACGAAACCGTCGTCCTGCCCGGCCACATGGAGGAGACACGCATCGGCTTCGAACGGCAGGCGAACCCGTTTGTCCTCCAGGAGCTTGAGCGCAGACGCGGCGGTTAGACGCTAGATAGCGAAAGCCGCATCAGGTCCCTACCCACCGTAATTTTTCCCGCGAACACCTCGTCGAGGCCTGCGCTGAACTGCGCCTCTTGTTCCTTCGGAACGGGTGGCATCATGTGCGAGATCACCAGGTGCTTTACACCCGCCTGCTGCGCCGTCTCCGCCATCGCCTCGATCGGCGCGTGGTAGCTGTGCGCGTCCTCGAGCAACGCCGCCTGGACTTCATTTCCCGCGGACCGCAGCTGGTTCTCGAGCACCTTCATCATCGCCTGGTTCATCGAGTCGCAGACCAGGATGTCGGCGCCCTTCGACCCGGCGAGCAGTCCCGGGCACGGGTTCGTGTCGCCGGAGATCGCGATCGTGCGCCCGCCACTCTCCAACCGGAAGCCGTAGGCCGGCTTGACCGGCCGGTGATCGACCTCGAACGCCTTCACCACGATCCCGCCGATTTCGGCGATGACGACCGGTTCTTCGCCCGCCTCGAATTCCGTGATGTCAGCGGCCAGCCCGCCTGACCATAGCTTGGCGCCGTGATGGTCCAGCCGGTACTTTGTGTCGGCCGCCATCGCCTCCTGGAAGCCCTTCACCATGCGGGAAGTACCTGCCGGTCCGTATATCGGGATCGGCCCGCGAATCCCGCCGACCCAGCGCATCACCAGGAAGTCCGCGAGGTCCGTTGTGTGGTCAGAGTGCAGGTGGGTAATGAACACCGCATCGATCGTCTGCGGCGGCATGCCCGCCTGGTACAGGCGCAAGGTCGAGCCCCATCCTATGTCGACCATGACCCGAGTCCGGCCGTCGGTGATTATCTGCGAAGGCCCGAACCGGTGCGGCGTATGGATCGGACTGCTGGTTCCGAGCAGGACAAGTTCGAGCGAACCGGTTGCCACTACCGCTCCCTTTCTTAGGTCAGACCGTACTTCTCGTTGATCGCCGCCAGTTGACGCAGGTCCGGCCGCGCGCCCGGCGTCTCGTTCGTTGCCGCATCGATCTCTTCGAAGAAGGCCAACGGGACCGAAGGCGCAAATAGGACCAGGGCGCGTGCCACTTTCTCGCTGGCGACACGCCAGGCATGCGAAGCGCCGGGCGGAGCGTGGACGTAGTCGCCGGGTCGAGCCGTGACCTTCCGCCCCTCGATCTCGAATGTAAACTCTCCCTCGAGCACGAAGAACGCTTCGCTCACGCGGCTGTGGACGTGCGGGACCGAGGCGGCGCCCGGCGGAGCGGTCCGCTCGTGAAGTGAGTACGCCCCTCCGGTCGCGTCCTCGCCGGCGATCCAGCGCAACGAATCGCCGAACGGCGACCGATGGGCGGGACCGCTCCCGGCGCTCATAACCATTGCTGCTTTTTCCATGCCCTGGCTCCTCGCTACTCGATGCTGCGGGTCAACACAAACGACTCGCGGTGTTTCATAATAGAACATGAGCGGGCGGTCTTGGTCCTGCGCCGGTTCGCCGCAAAGGAGGCGATTACATTGGCAGCTTGGGAATACAAGATCGCGTATGTAGACTTCCGGGGAAGGATTTCCTCGGAGGGAGTGGAGTTTATCAGACAACAGGGAGAGCACCGCACCAGCTTCGCTACCCGCTACTTGTCCACTCTGGGACAGGACGGATGGGAACTCGCTGCGGTGCACCCCTTGATCCGTACGGAATCGAGCTACTTCATTCTGAAGCGACCGGCAACGGAAGCCAAGAAGGAAGGTTAGCTCGCAGGCAACCGGCTGATAGTCGAAGTGACATGATTCGCGGTTGACGGCGCACGCGCCGGGCCGCCCGCTCTTTGAAGCGTCCGTTTGGCGTCAGGCGAAGGTCGCCGTCGCGAACAGCACGGCGAACTGCCGGCACCAGACGATGGCGCTGTTGAATCGAGAGACATCGGTACCCGCTGGCACGTCGTAGTTGAACGCGCCGTCCGTGCCCTTGAGGTCGCCCAGCAGAAGAGCGTCCGAGATGCCACCCGGGTCGTTCGAGAGGTAGACGAATAAATCTGGCCCGTTCCGCACCGAGAAATTCTCGAAGCGCAGCGTGTACTGGCCGGGCGCCGTCTCGATCAGCAGCGCCTGTCCTCGTCCGAAATGGAAGTCGTCGGCTCCACGGAATTCCCCCTCGCCCGCTACGCGAGGCTGAAACTGCGGCGCTTCCGTCGTTGCGGGGGTCGCCGCCGGAGCTGCCGTTGCAGCTGGGGTCGCCGCCGGTGCTGCCGTTGCGGCTGAGGTCGCCGTCGTGCTTGACCGGGCTGCGGCAATCGCGACCCCGGCGCACTTCTCCGAGCCGGCACCGGCCCCGGCGATTGGGCTCGCTTCGCAGACGGTCTCTCGCTCGAACAGCGGAGAGATCGTGTACCAGCCGGCGGGAATGCCAACCGCGAGCACGACTGTCAGCGCACCGCCGGTGACCAGCCGATGCTGCAGTGCCCATCTGTGCCATCCCCCTCGGTACGCCAGGAAGAGGGCTGCACCGACGGCGATGATCGCTCCGGCCAGCCAGAGCGGCCAGATGGGGTAGACGACGTCGCTGAACAGCTCTTCGAAGCGCCCCAGTTCTTCAGTGATGGCGAGTATAGTTTCGGTACTCCTTAGCTTCGGTTTTCTCCATCTTAGCGGCGAAATCTTACGACGGTATTACCTCGCCGGCGTCTTCCCGGGTCATTTCGAGTTCATCCTTCCGTAAGATTCGCCCCCTTGACGTAACGTTGGCGCGCTAACGTCTGCGCTGATGCCAAGCGAAGGGAGGTGGCTTAGAGCATCCATTTACGGGCTCTTTCTGTGTCGATTGAGTACGAAGGAGGGAACTCTTGTTGAAGAAGTATGTGTTAATGATGGGAATCATTGTTTTGGCAGCACTCGCCTTTATTGGAACCACGTCCACCGGCGAAGCGAGCGAATACCATAATCTGAGGACATACCGAGTGACGATCGAGAACGAGACCGATGGGCAGCCGTTCTCGCCGGGTGTGGCGATCACCCACAAGCGATCGACGGGGCTTTTCCACGTTGGGGACAAGGCGTCGCCCGGTATCGAGGCGATCGCCGAAGACGGGAACGATGGCCCGGCGGTGGCCGCGGAAATGGCTGCTCAAGGGGTTACGGACGTCTTCGATATCAACCGTCCGATCACGCGCGAAGACACAACCGTCGGCACTTTCACGGATAAGTTCACGTTCGAGATCAAAGCCCGACCGAGCGACCGGCTCTCGCTTGCCGTTATGCTGATCTGCACCAACGACGGCTTCACGTATCACGCCGCCGGTTACGATGCTGGCACCGAGAACAACACCGAGCGGAGCACCGACATTGTCGATCCGTGCAGCGCCCTGGGGCCCACCCCCCTCGCAGGCGACCCGAACGGCAATCAGGATGCTGCGGTGGACACCAGTCCGCACGGCGCGATCCACCACCACCCCGGTATTGCGGGCGGCGCCGACCTGAGCGCGTCGATGCACGGGTGGACGAATCCCGTCGCGGGAATCACTATCGAGCGGATCGGCGGCGAACATGAGGACGACGACTAACCGCCGGTCTGGCATACGCCAAGGGCAAAGAAGAGAGGCGGGCATCGCTGCCCGCCTCTTCTTTCTTCGTGACGGGCTCTTACCTTACAGGTAAGCGGAGAACAAAAGTAGCTCCGCCGCCATCGTTCGAAATGGCTTCAACGCTGCCAGCGTGTGCCTCGACGATCCCTCGCGTAATCGCAAGCCCCAGCCCCGCGCCGTCTCCACTACCGTTCCGGTTGCGCGACTTATCGGCGCGATAGAACCGCTCCCATATGTGGGCCAAGTCGCTCTGGGCGATGCCCTTGCCGCTATCGACGACGCGGATCTCGATATGGCCGTCCACGACCGCGACAGAGACGAGCACGCGGCCACCTCGCGGCGTGTGCTCGAGCGCATTTCGCACGAGGTTCGCGATCGCCCGCTCGATTCGATCGGCGTCAACGTCAATCTCAGGCGGTGAAGCGTCGACGTCCAGCGTTAGTTCTATCCCTGCGAGCCGTGCTGCCGCCTGCATCGCATCCACGACCTCCGCGGCGACCTCGCCGGGGTTGACTCTTCGCCAGTCGAGCCTAAGCGCGCCGGCATCGAGCTGAGATAGTTCGAATAAATCGTCGATCATGCCGCTCAGACGGTTGATCTCGCGACGCATCGTTGCGTAATACCGAGTGACCTCGGCTGGCTCATCGATGATTCCGTCGCTTAGCGCTTCTACCGTTGCCCGCAGTGATGAAAGCGGAGTTCGCAAATCATGCGAGATAGCGATAGTTAGTTCTCTCCGTTGTCGGTCGAGCGCTTCGCGCTGGTCTTCGGCGGCCTGGAGGCGGGCCGCGAGCAGGTCAACGTCTTCGCTGAGCCGCGCAACCTCATCCTTGCCGTCGGGCGTCAGCCGAGTTCGATAGTCGCCGTGAGCCAGAAGGCGGACGGCGCCCGCGATGTTCTCGATTCGTCCCGCGACCGAAGACGCAACGACGAGGCTGAAGAACGCGGTGATCACGGCGCTGAAGATGACAAGGGCCAGCAGCAGGTTCAGGTCGTGCTCGGTGGAGACGAACATTAGCTGTCCCACGATGATCACATTGAGAAGCGCGACTCCGCCGGCAATCGCGCTGCTGACGAACGCTCGGCCTCGTAGGCCCGGACCGAGCAGCCGATCAGCGGCCCGCAACGCGACCCAGCCGAGCCCGGCTGAGGCGATGCCGGCCGATGCGAGGTAAATTGCCAGCTCGCGGAGCTCCGGCCACGACGGCGACATGGTTAGTTCCGTTAGTAGGAGGCCGGCCCCGGTGGCTAGGGCGAGCGCCAGCGCCGCCGCCAGCGTCCACAACGCAAGGCGTGGGAGCCATCGCTCATCGAAGGTCACGATGCTACGGCTCAAACTTGTACCCCACCCCCCAAATGGTCTTGAGGTGTCTCGGCCGCGAGGGAACAGGTTCGACCTTTGAGCGGAGACGGCGCATGTGCACGGTAACGGTTCCGTCATCACCGGGAAATTCGTAGTCCCACACGTTGTCGAGCAACTGATCGCGGCTGAACACTTGACCCGCGTGCCGGGCGAGGAAGAACAGCAGGTCAAATTCCCGCGCTGTCACAGAGATCGCGCCGCGCTCGTCCTCAACAGTCCTTGTCCGCCCGCTGATGCGCAGGTCGTCGAAGCGAAGGGTATCGCCGTCCTGTGGGACCGTCGTGCTCCGTCGGAGCACTGTCTTGACACGAGCGGCGAGCTCGCGCGGGCTGAACGGCTTCGTGACGTAGTCGTCCGCGCCGATCTCGAGGCCGACCAGCCTGTCGACCTCATCGCCGCGAGCCGTCAGCATGATGATCGGCGTCGTGGCATGCGAGCGGATGCGCCGGCAGACCTCTATTCCGTCCAGGCCCGGCAACATGAGGTCCAACACTACGAGATCAGGCTGGAAGCGGTCGTACTCTTCCATCGCCCGAAGACCATCGTGAGCGAGGCGGACGTCATGCCCGTCCCGGCGCAGATAGCGGTCGACGACCTCCGCCACGGTTGGTTCGTCCTCGACAACGAGAATTCGGTCTTGAGTCATAGCGGCGTTAGCCTGCAACAAGCGTAGCGGCGATTTCTTACCAGTGTATTACAGAGGCTTCGCCGCAAGACCGATTGAGATTCTTGCGCCCGATGCCGTTGCCGCTAGGCGCTCCTCGCCGCCTCGACGCACTTCACACCTTCTGGCCCAACGACAGCCGAGTGCTGCGTCTCCGGAGGGATGTCGAGCCGGTCGCCGGGGCGAAGCTCAAAGCTCTCGCCGGAGGCGGGAAGGTCGAAGCGGATGCTGCCGCGTGCGCCAGTACAACACCTTGTTAGGTCTCCCGGTTACTTGCCCCATCGAGAACGGCCCCGATTTTATCCGGGGTAATCCACAAAATCACCCCGACTTTGTGGACACCGACCACTGTATGTGCCAAATCGATTGACTACCGTCACTAGATGCTGTAGTTTAGTCGCACTCAATAGGGAGGCTTGGCCTCCCAGAAGGAAA
>VBJT01000016.1 GCA_005880075.1 Chloroflexota bacterium | reverse complement strand
ACTCATCGGACTCAAGTAGCCGGGCGTGGCGGCCAAGAGAATCCTCATTCTCGGCGCGGGCACCGGCGGTCTCGTGGCTGCGCACCGGCTCCGGAGGATGCTCGACAAGGAGCACCGGGTCATCCTGGTCGACCGCTCGCCGGTGTATTCCTTCGCTCCCTCTTTCACGTGGGTAATGCTTGGAACACGCGACGCGCGCCGGATCTCGCGTGATCTGCGGTCCGTGCAGAAGAAGGGCATCGAGTTTCTATTGGGAGAGGTCCAGGCAATCGACCCCACTACGAAGCAGGTCATCGTCAGCGAGCGACCAATAGACTTCGACTACCTGATCGTGGCTCTGGGCGCTGATTACTTCTCGGATGAGATCCCCGGCTTGGGCCAGTGCTGGACGTTCTACCACATAGAAGGCGCCGAAGGCTTGCACGAGCGCCTGGAGACATTCGCCTCAGGCCGGGTGGCCATCGTCGTAAGTTCATTGCCGACGAAGTGTCCGGCGGCACCGTACGAAGGGGCCCTGCTGATAGACGATTATTTCCGCAGGCGGAGGCTCCGCCATGACATCGATATCCACGTCTACACGCCCGAGCCGGCACCACTGCCATCGGCGGGGCCGACAGCCGTTGAACCAGTGCTCGAGTTGCTCTCTAGCAGGGAAATCGGATTCACGCCTGGCTGTGCGCTAGCCGAAATCGATCAGCGATCGAACGAGATGAAGTTTAGTGATGGCGGCGCCGCGTCCTTCGACCTCCTCATCGCGACGCCGGTGCACACTTGCCCTGCAGTGCTTCGGCACTCAGGGCTGGCGGAAGCGCGGGGCTGGGTGGCCGTCGACCGGGAGACACTTGCGACCGGATTCGAGGACGTGTACGCCATCGGTGACGCCACGGAGATTCCCCTCAGCGATGACAGGACGCTGCCCAAGGCGGGCGTGTTCGCGCACGGGCAAGCAGAAGTTGTCTCGCGCAACATCGCGGCGGAGATCGCGGGCGGTCAACCGATCTGGGCGTTCGGCGGACAGGGTAACCGCTTTCTGAGTACCGAGGCTGGGAAAGCGGCAATGATTAGCGGCAACTTCTTCACCGAGCCGGAGCCGGACGTCAAGGTACGAGGACCGAACCGGCGCTGGCACTGGGCAAAGGTGGGCTTCGAGCGCCTATGGCTCTGGCGCTGGTTCTGACGAAAGCGACTTAACACCTTCGTCCGAAGAGTCCGACCATTCTCGCCAGGTCGCTCACGTCCACGAATCCGTCCGGGACCGTGGGCGCGAAGTCGTAGCGCACAGGCGAATTCGGCGATGCGCCGACTGGTTTGCCGAAGAAGCCAGTCAGGGCAATAACGTCCGATATATCCGCGAACGTGTCGTTATTTACGTCAGGGGGCCAGGCATTCGTCCCACAAGCCATGGTTGCGTCCGTGCCCGCATACGACTCGATCCCGTCGCTAAAGCCATCGGTATCCGAGTCCTGGTTGCTGAGTATCGTAAAGGAGTCGACGAAGGCGCCCGTGGATTTAACGAACTGCGCGGTAATGTGGCTTGGACCAACGGTGTATTTCGTGAAACCCTTCGACGTGTCCGCGATTCGCGCGAAGTATCCGGCCTCGGGATCGGCGGCATCGACGTTGTAACAGCAAAAGCCAAAGCTACCCGAGATCAGGAATACGGTGCCCGCCCTTGAAGTAGCCGTGATCCGAGCCATCATCGACCACGCAGTCGGGATCGAATGAGCCGGCCGGGACTGCCGGGCAGGTGGCCCCATTGAGCGCGAGCTGCTTCCCTCGCTGGTAGTTGTGATCGTGCCCCTGAAGCACCATGTCTACGTGCTTGCTGATGAGGAGGTTCATGAGGTCTGTTCCGATCTCACAGGCCTTCACGCCGGTGGATATACACACCTTGTGCATACCCACGGCTATCCAGGGTATCCCCGCGTTTCTTGTGGCATCAATCGCGGAGACTAGCCAGTTGTATTCTGGGCTGCCGACGGTGTAGTTGTAGTCGACATTTTCGATGCGCAGATTGGGCGAGATCATAACGACCCGCATCAGCGGCGAAGAGGGCGGATAGTCGAAGTAGTACTGTGCACCATAGAGCCCGGTCGCGCCGAGACGGTCCGGCAGGCAGGCGGCGTGGTTCATGATGTACCCGTTTGGGCCACCTTGATATTCGTGACTCCCCGCAACCAATTCGAATGGAAACGACGGCCCAGAGTCGGCAGCCGTTGTTTAACGTAATCACACCAGGCCTCATCCGTTGGCGTCTGGTCATAGTCCAGGTCGCCGAGAGCTAAATAGAAGGCGACGCCTGAATGGTCCAATCCTGTCAGGCTGGCGTTCGCACTTGAAGCGCCGAGATCGCCGGCTGCTGCAAAGGTGAACATAGGAGCGGGCGCCACCGTCGCACTCGAGACCACAGAGGCATTTGAGCTGGTCAGCTCGCCAGCGGCAGAGTGTAACAGTAGCGGCGACAGCACCAATATAGCCAGCAGGCCAAAGGGGAGTCTTACGCCGGCGGTGGGCGCGTAGGGAGGCTCCAAGGACAAAGTTCTTAACCATAAAGAGGGATGCCTTTCGCAGTATAGGCTTGGTTATCCACATACGTTCCAGCGTTGTGCAAAAGTTTTGCGTAAGAACTTTGTTTGGCCGGACGCCACAGACAAAAGGCCGCGGGCACGCCGGGAAGACGTAGTCGCCCGTTGAAGGCAACCGCGATAATCGGCTACCATATCGCCTACTTAGCCAAATACGGGTGGGAGAGGATGTCCGCATATAACGTAGCAGTAGTCGGCGCCACAGGGCTCGTCGGCCAGGAGTTCCTCAAGATCGCCGCGCAGCGACGCTTCCCTATCAAAGGGCTGCGCCTCCTCGCCTCTCACCGCTCGGTGGGCCGAACACTGACCATCGGCGAATGGGCGGTCGAGGTGGAAGAAGCGACGCCCAGATCCTTTCAGGGGATTGACCTCGTGTTTTTCTCGGCGACCACTGAGGTCTCGCGCGAGCTGATACCGGCAGCCGTCAAGGCCGGCGCCACTTGTATTGACGATAGCCCCGCCTGGCGCATGGAGGCGGGCGTGCCGCTCGTCGTGCCGGAGGTGAACGCGGACGACCTCAAAGAGCATCGCGGGATCGTCTCGATTCCCAACTGCCCGACCACGCCTCTCTGTCAGACGCTATGGCCGGTGCACAAGGTAAACCCGCTCAAGCGCATCGTCGTAGATACTTACCAATCGGTGTCTGGAACAGGCGCCGCCGCCGTGGAGGAATTGACGGAGCAGACGCGGCAGGTGATGGACGGCAATTCCGCGCAGTCCCACGTTTATCCGCATCAGATCGCCTTCAACCTCCTTCCCCAGGTAGACGTGTTCCTGGGGAGCGGCTACACCAAGGAAGAGTGGAAAATCATCAACGAGACACGCAAGATAATCCACGAGCCGGAGCTGGCGATTTCGGCCACTTGCGTAAGAGTGCCAGTTTACGTCGGACACTCGGAGGCGGTGCACGCGGAGTTCGCGAAGGCCATTACGCCGGAATCCTTCGGGGACATCGTGCGCGAGGCACCAGGCATCACCGTCCAAGACGAGCCATCGGTGAACCTCTATCCGACGCCTTGGTCAGTCGCGGGCCGCGACGACACCTACGTGGGCCGCATCCGCCAGGACGCCTCGATTGGTCAGACCGGGATCGCCTTCTGGCTCGTAAGCGACAACCTGCGCAAGGGCGCGGCGCTAAACGCGATTCAGATTGCCGAAGAGCTCATCAACCGCAACCTGATCTAGAGGACCGGTCCCGCGAACGGTCTGCTTACCCTCGGCAAGGGAGGTCTAGCTCGTAGTCGTATTGCTTCGCCCGCTCGATCATGCTCGTGCAGACCTTGACGGTGTGCTCAACTGCAGCCGTGAAACTCGGGTTTTCGGCGAAGATCGTGTCTAATTCAGCGGTTGAGGAGGCCGCCTCGACCTTGGCGAGCCGATCGTGATTGATCGCGCTTATCGCTTGGTCGGCGTCGAGCACCTGCTGCGCGAGATCAGAGATTTCGGCCGGCGGATCAAGAGCGCGCACACGGCTGTCGAATTCGTCGAAGAGCGCTGAGTATTCTCGGTATGAGTCCTTCGTTTGCTGTAAATCGGCCGCAGACTTGTCGGTGAGATCCAGGTAGCCCTTCGGATACTCGGCCTTGAGACCCACGATGCGCCGGTTAACGTCCTCGTGGATCTTAAGGTATTGCTCGAAGTAACCGCTGAGCGCGGTCTTGACTTCTGCTTTGGGCCGCCCATTATCGCCCCCGCATGCCACGGTAACGGCCGCAAGGAGAGTGACTGAGAGGAACAGAAGGAGCCGTAGCAAGGCATTCTCCGGTCGGAGCGCAAAGATGCGAAGAGTATAGCACGGGCCGCGTCTCGGCTCTGTGCTATTATCTCCCCACATCACCACACGGAGGTCCCTGCCATGGAGATAGGCCGCCTACTGACCGCAATGGTCACCCCATTCGACGAGAACGGGGCCGTGGACTACGCTCAGGCCCAACGCCTTGCCCTCGCCCTCCTCGACTCTGGCAGCGACGGAGTCGTGCTCGCGGGGACTACCGGCGAGTCACCGACGCTCTCGCACGAGGAGAAGATGAGGCTCTTCTCTGAAGTGAAGGGCGCCATCGGCCCGCGCGGCGCGGTAGTTGCGGGCACCGGGACCTACAACACGAGCGAGAGCGTGGAGCTGTCGCGCGAGGCGGAGAGGCTGGGCGTTGACGGCTTGCTGCTCACCTGCCCCTATTACAACAAGCCGTCGCAAGATGGCCTCTACCGTCATTTTGAGACGATCGCGCGGGCTGTATCGCTGCCGTGCATCATATACAACATTCCGTCGCGCACCGGCGTGAACATGACCGCCGATACGCAGGTACGCCTGGCGCAAATCGACAACATGCTCGGCGTTAAGGAGGCGTCAGGAGACCTGGCCCAGATCGCGCAGATCATCGAAGAGGCGCGGGCGGGCTTCCGCGTTTGGAGCGGCGACGACCAGATGACGCTCCCGATCCTGGCGATCGGGGGCTACGGCGTGATCAGTGTGATCTCCCACCTGGCCGGCAGTCAGATGCGGCAGATCGTACAGTCGTATCTGAGTGGAAATGTGGACGACTCCGCACGCATTCACCGCCGCCTTCTGCCGCTCATGACAGTCGTCATGACAGCCACGGGCAGTCCACCGGGCGTCAAGTGCGCCTTAAACGCTGTCGGCTTCCGGGTTGGCTTGCCTCGCCTTCCGCTGGTCGAGCCCGATGGAGAAGCGGCCGAGCGAATTTCGGCCGAGCTGCGGCGGCAGCGAATCGATCTTGCGGTAGCTGTATAGGTCCAGCAACTCGACTATGGAATACCGCAATGTCGGCCGCTCCGGACTCCAGGTCTCGGTAGCGGGGCTAGGCTGCAACAACTTCGGGATGCGGATAGACAAGGAGCAGACCGCGGCGGTCGTGCACCGCGCGCTCGAGCTGGGAGTGACGCTGTTCGATACGGCGGATATCTACGGGGGGACCCGCAGCGAGGAGTTCCTCGGCGCGGCGCTCGGAGACCGGCGCAAGAACGTGGTCGTCGCGACGAAATTCGTCGGGCCGGTCGGAGAGGGGCCGCTGAACCGAGGAGCGTCTCGCCGGCACGTATATGGTGCAGTAGAGAGCAGCCTTCGCCGCCTGGGAACCGACTGGATCGACCTCTACCAGATCCATTTCCCGGATGTGACGACTCCAATCCAGGAGACGCTGCGGGCGCTGGACGATGTCGTGAAGCAAGGCAAGGTGCGTTACATCGGCTGCTCGAACTTCGCGGCGTGGCAGGTCGTGGCGGCGCAGTGGACCGCGCGGACTGAGCACTTCGTGCCTCTCATCTCGGCGCAGAGCGAGTACAACCTGCTTAACCGCCGCATCGAGCGAGAGCTTGCGCCGGCGTGCCGTGAATACGGCCTTGGCATCCTGCCATATTTCCCGCTTGCCAGCGGCTTCCTCAGCGGCAAGTACCGCCCCGGCGAGAAGCCGCCGGAAGGCACGCGGCTGGCCGCCTGGGGCCCGCGCGGCGAAGAACTCCTCTCGGAACGAAACTTTGCCATCCTCGGCGGCCTCGAGCAATTCGCGCAGGCCCGCGGGAAGAGCGTGCTCGATGTAGCGATCGGCTGGCTGGCGAGTCAGCCGTACGTGCCTAGTGTGATCGCCGGTGCCACAAAGCCGGAACAGGTCGAGGAGAACGTCAAGGCGGCGGACTGGCGCCTGACGCCGCAAGAGTTATCGGAGATCGACGGCATCACAAGCAGGCGCGACTAGCCCGAGATAAGCGCCGGAACCTGGGGCTTCTTTGACCCGTCGGCGCCATCGTCGCTATCATTTTTGTGCCTCAGCAATCTGTCTCTAGAAGGAGCATCGCCGTGCAGATAAAGGTCGAGTCCGGGGACATTACCAAGCATCCGTCAAAGGCACTCGTAGTCAATCTCTTCGAGGGCGTAAAGAAGCCTGGCGGAGCGACGGGCGCGGTCGACAAGGCGCTCGGCGGCGGCATCGGCGCCCTCATTTCGGAAGGCGAGCTCAAGGGAAAAAGCGGGGAGGTCACGCTCGTCCATAGCCTGGGCCAAATCGCGTCGCCGAGGGTGTTAGTCGCCGGGCTCGGCAAACAGGACGCCTTCGGCGTGAACGTCATCCGCGACATCACGGGGACAGCACTACGCAGGGCGAGAGCTACCGGAGCGACAACGGTTGCGACGATTCTGCATGGCGCGGGAATCGCCGGGCTGGACGCGGAACAGTGCGCTCAGGCGATCGCCGAGGGCGCGGTCATGGGGGCATACCGGTTCAGGCGCTACAAAGACAACTCTAACGGAGAAGACCCCAAGGAAATCGAGACGCTCACGATCGTCGAACAGGATAAGTCGAAACTAAACGCAGTGCGGCGAGGCGCCGAGCGCGGCCTGGTGCTCGGTCAAGCGGCGAACCACACGCGGGATATGGCCAACGAGCCGGCGAACGAACTTCCGCCCGCGAAGCTCGCCGAACGCGCACAGGCGCTGGCGGCGGAGGTCGGTCTCGAGTGCGAAGTGCTCAACGAAAAGCAACTCGCCAGGTTGAGGATGGGCGGCGTGCTCGGCGTCGGTTCCGGCTCAAGTACCGCGGCGGAAGCAAGGCCGACAACGGAATGGCTCTGATCGGCAAGGGAATAACGTTCGATTCGGGAGGCATCTCGATCAAGCCGGCCGCCGGAATGGAGGCGATGAAGGGAGACATGTCCGGCGGGGCGGCGATTATCGCGACGATGTGGGCGGTGGGCAAGCTCAGGCCTCGCATGAACGTCACCGCGCTCATTCCAACGGCCGAGAACATGCCTTCCGGCACCGCCATCCGCCCGGGCGATGTGCTCCGCGCGATGAACGGCAAGACGATAGAGGTAATTAACACCGACGCTGAAGGCCGCTTGATCCTCGCCGACGCAATCTGCTACGCCCGGAGGGAGAAATTGTCGCCGCTGGTCGACGTTGCCACTCTTACGGGCGCCATGGCGGTCGCGCTCGGTCCTGGAGCGACAGGTTTCATGGCAAACGACGAACGCCTAGCAAATGCGATATCGCAGGCGGGCGAGTCGTCGGGAGAGATGATGTGGCGCTTTCCGCTGATTGACGAATACGGGGAGGGACTCAAGAGCAACGTCGCGGACATCAAGAACACGGGAAACCGCAACGGCGGCGCGATTAGCGCGGCGAAGTTCCTGCACTTCTTCGCCGAGGACACGCCCTGGGCGCACATCGATATGGCGGGCACAGATGATTCGGATAAGGACAAGGGGATCTACGTGAAGGGATCGACGGGAATCCCCACCCGCACGCTGATCAATCTGGTGATAGGGATGGCGCAAAAGGGTAAGCCGCTAGCGATTACCTGACCGGCGTCGAATGACAAGCTGGGGGCAATTCGCAGAGGCTGCGCCGGAGCTGGCGGCGTTTGGCGAAGAGCGGTTCCGAGCGGCCGAGGTGGCTTATCTAGCGACCGTGCGGGCGGATGGATCGCCGCGGGTGCACCCGTTCACACCGATTCTTTCTGATGGTCGGCTGTTCGCGTTCATGGAGCCGACGTCACCAAAGGGCCACGATTTGCGGCGGGACCCGCGGTACAGCATCCATTCGCTGGTAACCGACCAGCAGGGAAGCGATGGGGAGTTCCTCGTGAGCGGCCGAGCGACGATGGTGGACGATGCGAAGGTGCGAACCACTACAGCAGAAGCTGCGCCCTACGACCCCGCCGAGCGCTATGTGCTCTTCGAGCTGAGCGTCGAAGAGGCGGCCGCGACCGTGTATGAGGGCCTGGAACCGGTGCGCCGTCGCTGGCGGCGCGCTCAAGGCTAGCGGCCGCGCCGGAAGAGTGAGCGGACGAGCATCCAGGCGCCGAAAATCGTGATGCCGGTCGTGATGATGCGCGTCCAGTCGAGCACAGGCAGCACGCGGGTCTCGTCGCCGGTTACCTCAAGGACGGCAACGGGCTGTACGCGAACTCCGCCTCCACCGCCACCGCCACCGCCACTCGCCGGGTTGTTCGCCCCGTTCTCACCGGGGGCTACGCCACCACCCGACCCGCCGCCGAAGGCGTACGCCACGACTGCTACCGGGATGATCGTCTTGTCGCCGACCTTGCGTTCTTCGCCGTAAACGACATCTACGCGCGCGCTGTTCTTCAGACGCTCCGCTATCTGGGACACGGTTGTGTTGCCGGAGAAATCTACGTCTTGCACGGGGACCTCCTTCTTTGTAATGGGGGACGGTTAGGCGCGGCCGGCGACGACCAGGAGCCAGTTTCGGGGCGACGTCTTCAGACCGAGCTCCTTGAAGGCCTCGCGGGCGCCCGTGATCAGGGAGTCGCGTCCGGCTTCCAGTGGAACGCCGGGTAGCACCCCTTCAATCCACAGATTGTACCTGCATCCGAAAACCGTTGTCCTCCAGAAGCTGGATGTATTCGGCCTCGGTCAGCCGATGGCGAGCCTCAACGCGCGTCCGGTCCGGCATAACGCCATAACCGCTCTTCAGAGCGCGCAGCGCCTTCACCATCCATTTTCGATAGAACTGCTCGGCTTCGGGCGGCTCTGCGCCTTCGTAAAAAGACGTATTAAACGAAAAGGTGCCGTCTCGCCGAAGCGTTCGCTGGATCTCTTTCAAAACCTGTTCCTTCTCCTGCACGAGGTGGATGGCATTGCAGAAGAAGATTGCGTCGACAGGTTTCTTGACGAATTGGGATAGCCTATCGGCGCTACCCTGGACGAACCGGACAACGGCATCTTGGATGTTCTCAAGATTGCGGCGGGCCGCCTCTAGCGCCGATCCCGAAGGCTCGACGGCTATTACTTCAGCTTCCGGGCACGCTACTTGTTCCACCAGGAGACGAGTAACGGCGCCCGTGCCAGCCCCCAGATCAACGACGCACTGCCCTCGGTGTAAACCAGTCAAGGCGACAAGCCTTCGGTTAACCTCCTGATAGAACGGATGACGAGCGAATCGATCAAGCGTATACCCGTCGGACATTGACCCTCCTAAGCCTCAGCTTGCGACTTTCTACCAGCAAGCAAGCTTACAATCCTGTCTAGTATATGCCACGCGACATCATATTTGGGCATTAGAGGCAGCTGCGCTTGCCCGCCCGCACTGTCCAGAATAACAACGCGGTTGTTGTCAGTAGCAAAGCCCGCATCGCTTGCCGTAATGTCATTGGCGACGATCAGATCAAGCTGCTTGTTCTCGATCTTCCGGCGTGCGTTTGCTATTAGATCCTGGCTCTCTGCTGCAAATCCGACCTTCAGGAGCGCCTCCCGGGAACCCACCTCCATCAGGATATCCGGCGTCGGCACCATGGGGATCGAAAGCGTCTCCGCCTGTTCTCGCTTAATCTTGTCGCGCACAGTCTCCACAGGCTGATAATCGGCAACGGCGGCCGCCATAATGAGGACATCGGCGCCTGCGCAACCCGCGATAACAGCGTCCCTCATCTCGGCCGCCCGGCGGACCCGGACAATCTCTACGGCGACCGGGCCGGGCAGGGCGCTGGGACCGGAGACGAGGACAACGTCTGCTCCGCGGTCGCGAGCGGCCTCGGCCAGCGCATAGCCCATCTTGCCGGAAGAATTGTTGCCGATGAAGCGGACCGGGTCAATCGGTTCATGCGTCCCGCCCGCCGTCACCACTACTTTTTTTCCTGCTAAGTCACCCGCCCTGCCAAGAACATGCCTAATCCAACCGATAATGGTCTCAACCTCGGAAAGTCGGCCGGGACCCATCTGCCCAGAAGCAAGCCGGCCTTCCTCCGGCCCAACGACCTGGATTCCTCGGCTGCCGAGCGTGTTCAGATGTTCTTGAGTTGCCGGGTGTTCGTACATCTGAGAGTCCATCGCGGGGCAGACGATAACGGGTGCGCGCGTAGCGAGCGCAGTCAGGCTTACCATTTCCTCAGGGAGACCAAGCGCCAGCCGCGCCATGAATGTGGCCGTGGCCGGCGCGACAACGAGCAGTTCCGCTTGCCTCGCCAACGCTACGTGCGCCTCCGCAATATCGGGGTTTACATCCCACATATCGTTATAGGGGCGACGGCCGCTGACGCCTTGAAACGTGATTGGGGAGACGAAATTGGTCGCTTCGGGCGTCATAATCACATTGAGAACCGCTCCCGCTTGGGTGATCTTGCTCGCAAGATCGACCGCCTTGTACACGGAGATACTGCCTGTGACGCCGAGCACAATGTTGCGGTCCGCCAGGTTGTACACGTCTAGCTGCGGTTCATATCGAAGACGAGGCGAAGGCCCCTCAGCGTAAGATCGGGGTCGACCTTCTCGATTATATTAGTTTCTGCTGCGATACTGGCCGCGTAGCCGCCCGTCCCTATGACCTTCGCCTGTCCTCCAAGCTCTTCCTTCATTCGCGCCACGATCCCCTCGACGAGCCCGACGTACCCAAAGATTATGCCAGACTGTAATGCGGCCACCGTATTCCGTCCGATGGCAGAGTCCGGCCGCATGAATTCAACGCGGTAGAGCTTCGCCGCACGCTGGATAAGCGCCTCGAAGGCGATGCCTGGCCCCGGAGCGATCGCCCCGCCCAGGTATTCGCCGGCTGCGTTTATCGCATCGAATACGGTAGCCGTCCCGATGTCCACGACAATCAGCGGCGGCGGCCCGTATGTCCGGATGGCAGCGATCGCGTCGACGACCCGATCTGCACCGACGTCACGCGGAGTGTCATAGAGCACCTTCAGCCCGGTACGCGTTCCGACGCCAATAACAAGCGGTGTCACGCCGAAATAGCGCCGGCACACCGTTAGGAATACCGGCTCAAGCTCCGGGACGACGCAGGTCATGGCCGCTTCCCTGACGTCATTGGTCGAAAGCCCATTATGCTGCACCAAACCGAGGATCAAACTGCCATATTCGTCGGCGAGTCTTTCTATATCAGTGGCCAAGCGCCAGGTCCCGCGCAGGGAATCTTCTTCGAATAGGCCCAAAGTAACGTTCGTATTTCCTACGTCAATCGCGAGAAACATGCGCTCGGCTTCTGCCTCCCTTGCGATTATATGGTTCAACAACATCGCGGCGGAACGACGCGGAGAAGGGTCTTCTTTCTGAGTTAGGAAAGGCGTCACTTGTCCCTTCTCCGTTGACATAAGTGTGTTGACGTCCAGTCTTTACGGCTGTTACTGTACCGCCCATCCGCTCCCCGACGACCTAACCAAAGCCGCTCACCGCGAGGGTTCCGATGGCCGATCCCACTGCTCAGCGTATATGGAATACTGCCTTGGGGCAGCTGCAGCTCTACCCCACGCGCTCAGGTAATGACGACCTTGATAGCGCGCAGAACGTGCGCGGGGAACCAGCCAACATTGCTGCCCGAGTGCTGACGGAACGTACAACACAGTAGCTGGGGCAAGCGATCTATGTTGTCATTTTCTGGGGGTAAGGAAACCGGCAAAAAGGCTGCTGACTTGGCCAGTTTCCTGACCGTAAGACCCCTTGACCGCTCTGAATCGTGGTGTTACGGTTTCCGGCATCCGCCCCGCCACGAACGGGTTGGCTGCAAGGGCGGCGCGGCCATCTTGAAGGGACGCGCGATGTCCAACGGAGGTGATCCGGCCTCTACCGCACGACAGCCGCAAGGCCGGCAGCGGCAACCAGACCCTGATCCTAGTCAACCTCCGGGGGAGCGCGCCGAGGACCAACTCGACAGATTGTTCTCGCTCTCCCAGGACCTGCTCTGCGTCTTAGGCTTTGATGGTTATCTCAAACGGGTGAACCCTGCTTTCCTCGCGACACTGGGTTTCAGAGCAGAAGAACTGCTGTCGCAACCCTATGTGGACCTCGTTCATCCGGACGACCGTGCGGTCGTTTTGGCGGAGCTCGAACGGCTTCGCAAAGGGCTGCCAACCAACTCTCTCGAAACGCGCTATCGGCGTAAGAACGGCTCTTACCGGCTCCTCCAGTGGAATGCCACGCCTGCCCTTCCCCAAGAGATGATCTACGCCGTCGGGCGGGACATCACGAGGCACAGGCGAATGCAAGAGCTCGAGCGGCAGCGTGCGCGGCGTGAGTTGCAACAATCGCAAGAGGCGCTGGACGTCACGGTACGTCACGATACGGCGGAGCTGACCAAAAGGAACCACAACCTGGCGCTGGTGGTTGAGCAGCGGAGGGTCGCCGAAGAGGAGCGGAATAGCCTGCTGGCAGAGAGGGAATACCTGGCCCGGCGACTGCTCTACGCTGAGGAACAGGAGCGGCAGCGGCTGGCCTACGATATCCATGATGGGCTTCTGCAGATGATCGCCGCAGCTGACATGCAGGTAGAGAGCCTGCACCGACTTCAGCCAGCCGATCAACTCCTAGACGAGAAGCTGGACTCCTTGTCGCACCAGCTCAAGTTGGCGATCCAGGAAGGCCGCCGGGTGCTCTCAGAGCTTCACCCGCCCGCACTAGACGATTTCGGTCTGCCTCAAGCCCTGGAGGTTTATCTGCAGACTATTGCCCAGCAAGCCGGTTGGTCCTCGGAGCTCGACATTACCCCGAAAGACCTGCGGCTCGAGCCGTGGGTGGAATCCTCCCTCTTCCGCATTATCCAGGAGTCAATCACCAATGCGCGCAAGCACGCGGTGACACGCAAGGTGAGGGTAACTCTTCGGCTCCAGCGAAATCGCCTCCGTCTAGAGGTACATGACTGGGGCAACGGGTTCGATATGAAGGAAGCGCTGGCCAAGATTGCCTCCGGCGAGAGCCTTGGCCTGACCATCATGAAAGAGCGCAGCCATCGCCTCGGTGGCAGTTGCGACATCATCAGCGAGCCGGGACACGGGACGAAAGTCACCGTCAACATCCCCGTGCCAGCCGTGCCCTTGTGAGGCTCAGATGACCGAACCTGCCCGCCCCCAGACCACAGTGCTCATCGCCGATGATCATCCGATGGTCCGAGAAGGGGTGCGTGCCATGCTCTCGTGCGAGGACATCGAGGTCGTCGGTGAGGCCGATACCGGCAGGGAGGCAGTCGAGCGCGTGCGCGAGCTGAGACCGGACGTAGTTCTGATGGACATGCGCATGCCGGACATGGACGGTCTCGCCGCCACCGAGATCATTCATAGGGAGCACCCGGAGATCGCAATCCTTATCGTCACGATCTACGACTCCACCGATTACATCCAACGCGCACTTTCCGCCGGCGCCTCCGGCTACGTCCTCAAGGGCATCCCGCAGAGTTCCATGATCGACGCGATCCGCCTGATCAGGAACGGCGAATCACTCATCAACCGCGACATGCTGCGGACGCTACTCAGCGACATAAGCACAGGGGATCCCTCAAGTCAACTCACCGTCCGCAAGTTGACACCACGCGAGAGGCGGGTGCTCGAGCTGCTGGCCGGCGGGCTTAGCAATAAAGAGATCGCACAGCAGATGCGCTATAGCGTCGGCACGATCAAGAATGTGGTCGCCCACGTTTTCGACAAGCTCGGGGTTCCCGACCGGACCCAAGCCGCCATTTTGGCTGCCAAAGCTGGGATGGTGTCCGATCCGTTGATTAGCCCAGGCGCACTTGCGGAGTTGCCAACAGCCGAACGACACTGACACCGCCCCAAAGAACGCTAGCCCCGGAGACGGAGGGAGCCATGGAATATACAGCCGTAGAAGGAACTCGGAACACTGCCCTCAGCCGGCTCCAGCTCCACGTCACCGGCTCAAAGAGACCATCGTTGTCCGCACGCTATTCATAAACGGATCGCCGAGCTTGGCTGCGGGGTGGTAACTTTCCGCCGTCCGCTCCAAAGACTACCTACACCGGGAGGTGTTCACATGAAAGATGCAACCGCCGAGCGTATCTGGAATACTGCCTTGGGACAGCTCCAACTACGGGTCACCCGCCCCAACTACGACACCTGGTTAAAGGATACCGAAGGCATCCGGATTGAGGCAGGTGCCTTCGTCGTAGGGGTGCCGTCCGAGTTCATAAAAGAGTGGCTTTCAACCCGGATGCGCAGCCTGGTCTGCCAGACGCTCGGCGACATCCTCGGCCGACCGATGGAAGTCTCTTTCGAGATCATCGGCCGAAATGGTCATGAAAATGGCCACGCGGACGGCGCGCTTGCGCTGACAAAGACAGGGCTGGCCGCCCAGGCCGTAATTGCCAGCCCGGCGCGCCAACAAAGGCTGAACCCACATTTCACCTTCAAGAACTTCGTCATCGCCGAAAGCAACCGCATGGCTGCAGCGGCCGCCTTCCGGGCGGCGGAGAGCCCGGGGGCGGACTACAATCCACTCTACATCTATAGCACGCCGGGCCTTGGCAAGACTCACCTTCTTCAGGCGATTGCTCAGCACGCGAGTGAAGCCAGTAAGAAGGCTGTCTATGTTACGTCCGAACAGTTCACAAACGAATTCGTCACGGCAATCGCGCAGGGCAGAGCGGACGAGTTCCGGCGCCGGTACCGCTCCCCTGAGCTCTTGCTCATAGACGATATACAGTTCCTAGCGAGTAAGACTCGCACCCAGGAAGAGTTTTTCTACACTTTTAACGATCTCCACTCCGACGGTTGTCAGCTTGTCGTCGCCGGCGACAGACCGCCGGCTTCCATGAACGGTCTCGAGGGTCGACTATGCTCGCGCTTTCAGTGGGGGCTGGTCGCCGACATCCAGCCACCGGATACGGAGACAAGGCTTGCTATCATCAAGGCCAAGGCCAACGAGCAGCATCACGCCGAGCTCCCCGAAGATGTCGCCCGCCTTCTCGCCGACCGCGCACCCGACAATATCCGAGAGCTGGAAGGCCAATTAAACCGCGTGGTGGCCTACGCGAAGTTAATCCGCGCGGCTGCGATTACCATGGAGATTGCGGTGCGGGCCCTGACCGCACTCAAACCAGCCGCCCCGCAACCCGCCGAGCCAAACGCGGTCCTGCAGGCGGTATCCGATCAATACGGTATACCGATTCCAGCCCTGGCGGGCAAAAGCCGCGCACGGCCGATCGCTGAGGCGCGCCACACCGCGATGTTTCTGCTCAGAGAGGATTCCGGGCTAGCTCTTAAACAGATCGGCCTTCTCCTCGGACACCGCGACCATTCCACGGTTATCCACGGAATCCAGAAAGTCACAAGGACGCTCTCCTTGGACCCGCGGTTGGCGGCGCTCCTCTCCGACATACGCAGCGCTGCCTCCCAGCGTTAGCCACATCGCTTAACACCCTGTCCACTCTCCGCTAAACAGCGGCCACCCAAAGTTATCCCATCACAGGCAAACGCGAAATCCACCTGTTCAACGTTAAGACTACGACTACTATTACGTTTCTACTCCTTCCTATAATTACTTAGAATGATCGATAGCCTAACGATCCGTGTTCGAGGAGGAGGTGGCGGTGCGGGAAGCGTGAGTTTCCGCCGAGAGAAGTTTGTGCCTAGAGGCGGCCCAGACGGTGGTGATGGTGGTGACGGTGGAAACGTGATTCTGATCGCGGACCGGTCGATCCGCACGTTGAAGGAGCTGGGCCGCAAAAGGGTCTTCCAGGCAGAATCGGGCAAGCGAGGCGAAGGGGGTAAGAAACACGGCAGGCGGGGCGCCGATTTGGTAATGAAAGTGCCGCTTGGGACGGAAATCTGGCGTGAGGCCGCGGGTGGAACGAGAGAGCTCATTGCCGAATTGATCGAAGATGGGGGTTCGGCCGTCGCAGCACGGGGTGGGATCGGTGGCTGGGGCAACGCGCGATTCGCTACTTCGGTACAGCGTGCGCCTCGCATCGCCCAGCGCGGACAGCAGGGAGAAGGGGCGAACCTGATACTCGAACTAAAACTGTTAGCGGACGTCGGCATCGTGGGGCTCCCGAACGCCGGAAAATCCACGCTTCTGCGCGCCATCTCAGCGGCTCGGCCCAAAGTGGCCGACTATCCATTCACAACTCTTGAGCCGGTTTTGGGGGTGGTGGAGAGCGGCTGGCAGACGTTCGTCGTGGCGGATATTCCCGGTCTAATCGAGGGGGCACATCGCGGCGCTGGCCTGGGACTGGACTTTCTCCGGCATGCCGAGAGAACCAAGGTGGTTCTGTACCTGGTCGATGGCAGCAGCCAGGATCCTCTCGCTGATTTCCGAACGGTCGAGGCTGAGGTAGGCGAATACGGCCACGGAGTCGCGGAGCGGCGGCGCCTGGTTGCCGTCAATAAGATCGACCGGCTCGAGGTGGTTCAGCGGAGAGGAGAGATAAGAGATCGATTCTCGAAGGCTGGCTTGGATGCGTTCCTCGTCTCGGCTGCGAGTGGTGAAGGATTGGATGAGCTGGTGCGTTGCTTGGCCGAAGCCCTTCCGCCGCAGGAAGAGAAACGGCCGGTTCGTGCGGAGGCGGCATCCGTCCTCGTCCAAGCGTCGGCGAGTGATCTTCGCATTTGGCGCGAAGACGGAGCGTTTCGGGTGGCCGAGGGGCGGGCGGTGGCGTTCGCCGAAATGATGCCTGTTGAGACCGACGAAGGGCGCGCCGAGCTCTGGCGGCGGTTCAAGCGCTGGGGTGTCTCAGGCGCTCTGCGCCGTGCGGGCGCTAAGCGCGGCGATCACGTACGGTTGGGGCACGTCGAGCTGGAGATCGAGGCTTGAGGCTGGGGGTCCTCGGGGGGACGTTCGATCCCGTGCATTTCGGCCACTTGCGGCTGGCGGAAAGCGCTCGGGAGACCGATCCCCTCGAACTCGATAAAGTCTTGTTCATCCCTGCGGGCCAGCCCTGGCGAAAAAGCAACCGAGCGGTCAGCGACCCGACGCACCGCGCAGCCATGCTTAGTCTCGCGATGGAAGGCAACGCTGCCTTCGAGATGTCTACGCTGGAGCTGGAGCGAGGAGGACCCACGTACACGGTCGATACACTTGAAGTGCTGCACGATCGCTACCCGGGCAGTGACTTAACTCTGATCTTGGGCGCGGACGCGTTGGCTGACCTGCCGAACTGGCGCGAGCCGGAGCGCATCCTCGCGCTCGCCCGCCCGGCCGTGGCATCGAGGCACAACAGCACCGATGGCGAGCTTGAGAGGCAGGCGCTGCCGGCGGGGGCGCTAGAGCGCGTGCTGTGGGTGCGTATGGAGCCGCTGGAAATCAGCGGTTCAGATATACGCGATAAAGTGCGTCGGGGCCTGTCGATCCGGTACCTCCTTCCTGACGTGGTTCGGCTGTATATCGAGGAACACCGCCTGTACCTCGATTAATCGAGCGGCGTTTCAATCGCGTATTAAAGGTGGGATTCAATTTGCTCTCGACTGATTGTTGGCCCGAGTGCGGTCCATGAGGGTCGTTATATTAGCTGGATGAGACCATTCTCGAATAGCGGATGGACGCGGCTAGTAACGTTCGGCCGGCTCCTCCTCTCGATCGTAATAATCGCGACATGTCTTGGTGTAGTGGCGTGTGGAGGCGGTGGGGACCCCGAGGTTGAGCAGACGATGCGCAGATTGGTGGCATCCTACAACCAGAAGGACGTCGCGGGCTTTCTAAGCAAATTCACCGATAAAGCCGTCCAGGAGCAGTACGGGGTTCCTCGAGAGCAAGCGACAGCCTCGATCGAGAAGTCGATCGGCGACCCCCCAATTGAAGTGCGGCGGCTTTCCAACACCCAAGTCTCCGGATCTACCGCGACGATCGATTTCGAGCACACCTCCGGAAAGGTCGTCGTCCTGGAGCAGGTAACGATGGTAAAGGAAGACGATCAGTGGAAGATAGACGGGTTCAAGAACCAACCGGTTGAGATTCCGGGCGGCGTTACAACCGTGACCGTCGACGCGACAGAGTTCGCGTTTAAGTTGAATGGTGATGTCAAGGACGGTGACATCGCTCTCGCTGTGCACAACCAGGGGCAACAGGAGCATGAAGTCGTTGTGGCCCGCATCGCGCCCGGCGTCCCTCTCGAGAATCTGGTGACGGCGATCGCACAGGCAGGTAACCAGGCCGCTAACGCGCCGGAGGCCGTGCAAGAAATCGTGGCCTTCGGGGGTTACAAGCCAGGCGAGTCAGGCAACATCGTGTTCGCGAAAACGCTCGACCCGGGACGATATGGTCTCTTCTGCTTCTTCCCGGACGTGAACGACCCAGAGCAAACCCCGCACGCACTCAAAGGGATGTACGCGGAGTTTTCTGTCCCCGGCTAGATGAGGTAGGTCAGTCGCACGCGGGCGCCTCTGTCCGCTGCCCACGTGGCAATGGTCGCCAGCTCCTTGAGCCGCTCGGACAGTTCCGGAAACGAGCTGGTGAGTTCGCGAAGCTCGGTAGTTCCCTCGATTGCTTCAGCGACGGTCCGGGCGGTCTCGGCCAAGGGCGCAGCATCCTGCCAGAGCCCTTCGAGCATCTCCTCCTCCGCGGCGTTGTCGGTGCGCGCGTCGGCGAATTTTAGAAGCGGCGCCATGTTCACGCGCAAGGTTCGCTTGAGGATCGCCGCGGCTTTCGCGAGCGGGTGGTCCGCACCGTAGCGCTCAGTGTGCGCCATCGAAATGAAGTACACGATGTCCGCCGTATCGCCGAGGAAGTCGACGGAGCAGGGTTCGTCAGCCGTCGTCTCCACGATAAGCGCGGTGGGTGTGTGCCCGGCAGTCATGGCTTCCGGGCGACGAATACCTCGTATGACCCGGGATCCAGTTCCGAGTGATCAAAGGCGACGCACTCGGCTTCGAACCCGGCGCCGGTCAGCAGGCGGAGCCAGGTATCGCGCGCGAAGATCCCTTCGATATGCCGGTCTTGCTCGACTCTGACGGACCCGTCGGCATCGCGGAGGAGGTAGGCGAAATCTACCGTGTAGGTGTCGTCTGAGGGGTCCGGGTCCCAGGTCCACTCGAGGTAGCGGAGGCCGCGCCCGTCCTCGGCGTCGTGGCCGCCGTGGTCGGTGTAAGGCCTGAATTTCTCGCGGACGTGGTCAGGCGCGAAGAGAGCAGCGCCGCCGCGCCGGCAGTGGACGAAGGCCGTCTCAATCGCTGCCTTGAGATCGTCCTCTGTCGTCATGTAGACGACCGCATCGTGGACAAACACCGCATCGAACTCTCGGCCGACTCGCAAGGTGCGCATGTCGCCCTCGATGTGTTCGCACTCCGGGTTTATCGAGCGGCTCAGATTGAGCATCCCGGGCGAGATATCAGCGAGCGTTATCTCGAAGTGGGCTTTCATGTGGAAAGCGTTGTTCCCACCGCCACTGCTGCCTCGATGAGGTGCTTCGTGTAGAATTCGGCCTCTTCGGCGTACTCCGCCGGGGCGGTGAGGAGATGGAACCAGTCGGCGAGCTCGTAGTAGAGCTTGGGTTTATCGGTCACAAAAGACCTACCAACTCACGCGCGTCAAGCCGTCAAAACCGGTCTTCTGGCTCGATCTGCTCGAATTCCTCCTCGATGATTGCGTGAATCCGTCGGAGTTCTTCGTGTGGAAGCTGCGGGCGGCGGGACCGGCCAGCTGCGCGTACCCTCATCGCCGGCGAGGCGCCTGTCTCGCTTCAGCTTCTCCACCAGCGCTTCGTGACAGAACTCGTTGAGTGCATCCGCGCCGGGCCGCGGTTGCGCTGGCTTCGCGGAAAAATCGTCAGGGAGGTCGATGGTCGTCTTCACGCGCCCATATTGCCATATTTGAAAGGTGAGAGCGGAGAAGTCGGCTGCTCTAGACGTCGAGGTTGCGGACCTGGTCGTAGTGACTCTGGATGAAGGACTTGCGCGGGGCGACTTCTTCGCCCATGAGCTGCGTGAAGATGGTGTCGGCGCGCATGGCGTCCTCGACGTTCACGCTGAGGACGGTGCGGATGTCCGGGTCCATGGTGGTCTCCCAGAGCTGGTTCGGGTTCATTTCGCCGAGACCCTTGTAGCGCTGGATGGTAACGCCTTTGCCGTCCTTGAGCTTGCTGAGGTAAGCGTCCCGCTCCTTGTCGCTGTAGAACCAGCGCACGTCGCGGCGGTACTGCACGCGGTAGAGCGGCGGCTGGGCGATGTAGAGGTGTCCGCGCTCGATGAGGTCGCGCATGTAGCGGAAGAAGAAGGTGAGGAGCAGCGTGCGGATATGCGCACCGTCGACGTCGGCGTCCGTCATGATGATGACGCGGTGGTAGCGCAGCTTGGCGAGGTCCAGGTCTTCGCCGAAGCCGGCGCCGAGCGCCGTGATAATCGCCTTAATCTCCTCGTGGGCGAGCATCTTGTCGGGGCGCGCCTTCTCGACGTTCAGGATCTTGCCGCGCAGCGGTAGGATCGCCTGGAAGCGGCGGTCACGGCCTTCCTTGGCGCTGCCGCCGGCGGACGGCCCCTCGACGAGGTAGAGCTCGCGGACTTCCGGGTTGCGCTCGGAGCAGTCGGCGAGCTTGCCGGGTAGGACGCTGTCGTCCATGAAGCCTTTCTTGATGACGAGGTCGCGGGCTTTACGAGCGGCATCTCGGGCGCGCTGGGCCGTCAGGCACTTTTCGATGATCCGCCGGGCGTCCGACGGATGTTCTTCGAGCCAGGTGCCCAGCTCCTCGCCGAGCGCTGACTCGACGATGCCCTTCATTTCGGCGTTGCCGAGACGCGTCTTGGTCTGGCCCTCGAATTGCGGTTCGGGGAGCTTCACGCTGACGACGGCGACGAGGCCCTCACGGGTGTCCTCGCCGGAGAGGTTCGGGTCGTTGTCCTTGAGGATCTTCTGCCTGCGGGCGTAATCGTTCAGAACGCGAGTGAGAGCGGAGCGGAAGCCGGTCAGGTGAGTGCCGCCGTCGATAGTGTGGATGCAGTTGGCGAAGGCGAAGGTGGACTCGTTGAAGCTGTCGTTGTACTGGATGGCGACCTCGACGATGGAGCCCTCCACGCCGCGCTCCATGTAGAAGGGCTCGTGGACGGTGCCGCGGTCCTTGTTCAGGCGCCGCACGAACGACTTGATGCCGCCTTCGAAGTAATAGGTGATGCGCTGCCCGGAGCGCTCGTCGAGGAAGTGGATCCAGATGCCCTTGGTGAGGAAGGCCATCTCGCGGAAGCGCTCGGTGAGCGTCGAAAAGTTGAACTGGGTCTCGCCGAAGATGTCCGTATCCGGGAGGAACCAGGTGGTCGTGCCGGTTTGGGAAGCGCCGTTGCTGCTGACCTTGAGCTGGCCGGCGGCCTTGCCGCGCTCGTAGTCCTGGCGGTAGAGCTTGCCGTCGCGCGTGACTTCGACCGACATCTTGGAGGAGAGGGCGTTGACGACGGCCGCGCCGACGCCGTGGAGGCCGCCGGAGACCTTGTAGGCCTGGCTGTCGAACTTGCCGCCGGCGTGGAGGTAGGTCATGACCGTCTCGAGGGCGGACTTCCCGGTGCGCGGGTGCTTGTCGATCGGGATACCGCGTCCGTTATCGGAGACGCGGACGCTGCCGTCGGGCATAATTACGATGTCGATGCGGTCGCAGAAGCCGGCCATCGCCTCGTCGATGGAGTTATCGACGATCTCGTAGACGAGGTGGTGCAGGCCGCGCTCGTCGGTCGAGCCGATGTACATGCTGGGGCGGCGGCGGACGGCCTCGAGACCTTCGAGGACCTGGATATCGGCAGCGGTGTATCTGTTCTTGGTTTCAGGCATTAAGAGGGCAAATTTCGGCTACGGCCACGTATTGTGATGACAGTAACATTCTACCATATTTGAACGTATCTGGGGTGGTTATGGTTAGTGGAAAGAGGCACGAAGCGCGAGGTAAGAGCTGCGAGGTACGACGGGCGGGGTTAGTTGACGGATTAAATTCGTTTGGCAAAAACGGGGTTGGCGCGATATGCGAGGGGCAGCACGGTCCCAAATGCGCCAAGTGAGCGTGGCGCCATCACAGCCCGGACGCACGGGATTGCATCACATCGAAGCGGGCCAGTGGGGAAGGGCGGCCGCCTTTGCGGTGGGTCTGGAGGGCTTCGAGTTCGTGGTGGGTCTGGACCCACAGGCGGTGGAGGTGGGACTCGTAGCGGATGACGCGCTCCATGTGATCCCGGGTGGCGAGCATACGGCGGCTGACTTGTTCCTGGAGCTTTTCATCCGACAGGCTTAATTCGCGCGGGACCCCGATGAGTTCGCCGTAGGATGCAGTCAAATTCATGTCCTCCGGAATGTCGTCGAGGTGGTGGGCAGTCATCTCGGTCTCGTAATTGGCGACGCGTCTCTTGCGCCAGAGGATCGAAGCGCAGGTGACGGCGAGCTCGGTCTCGAGGCGGCCCTCGGGCGCGTAGCTCGTGATGATCTCGTCCCGGAACTCCTCCCATTCCTCGAAGGACTCGAAATGAGGAATAACGGGCACGCCGGAGCGTAGGCCGTGTTTGATGGCGTTGCGGCTGGAAGCGGCCTTGCCGCGGGCGGTGTTTGGTCCTCGCTTAGGCCGGGGCTCCGTGCGCGGCGGGCCGGCGGGAAGGCGCTCGCGTTCGTCGATGCGGGCGGCCGCCTTGTCGAGGGCCGCCAGTTCTCGCTTGGTCGCCATGAATTCAGGTTAGAGGAGCTTGGAGGCAAAATGCTAGTGCGCGTTGTCACTTATCCACTCGGACGCCTGCGGGGCTACTTGACGGTGCGTGCCGGAGTTTCGCGGGCGGGTGCGTTACGAACAGCGTAATCTCGAGCCCAAGGTCGCTCAGTACTTGGAGACATTCAGCTCTTCGATATGTCCCTCGACCAGGTAGACCACTCGCTCGCAGATGTTCGTCACGCGGTCCGCGATCCTCTCCAGGTTGTGGGCGACCCATATAAGGTACGTCGCTCGTTGAATCGTACGCGGATCGTTGATCATGAACGTTAGCAATTCGCGGTAGACTTGCTCGTAGAGCGCGTCAACTTCGTCGTCCTGATCGCAGATCGCTCGCGCCCGAGCCGGGTCGCGGTCCTTGAAGGCTTCAATGCTGCCCATCAGCATATCGTTTGCGGTCTGCGCCATTCGCGGGATATCGATATAAGGTTTGAGCGGCGGCTCGTCTGCCAGCATTAAGGCGATCTTGGCGATTCCCTCCGCGTGGTCGCCCATACGCTCGAGGTCGACCGTGATGTGCAGCACAGAGACTATCGTGCGTAAATCGCTGGCGAGCGGCTGCTGAGTGGCAATTAGCTCAAGGCACTTGTCTTCCGTCTCGTAGCGTTTGCGGTTGATCTTGAGGTCATCCTCGATGATCCGCTGAGCCAGATTGACGTTGCGAGTTTTAAGGGCCTCAATTCCGCGCTCGATGGCGGTCTCGACCATCCCCGCCATGACAAGCATATCTTCCTGAACTGCGAGGAGCTGGCGTTCGAATGCTGTTCGCGTCATTGCTGTTTCCTATCCGAAGCTGCCGGTAATGTAGTCTTCCGTCCGCTTGTCTTTGGGGTTGGTGAAGATCTCATTGGTGGCACCGTATTCAATCAGGCGACCGTTCACTCCGTGTTCCGAAGCGAGCATGAAGGCCGTATAGTCTGAAACTCGTGCGGCCTGCTGCATGTTGTGAGTGACGATTACGATCGTATAGTCGCGCGCGAGCTCTCGCATGAGGTCCTCGATCTTCAACGTGGCGACTGGGTCGAGGGCAGAGCAAGGCTCGTCCATGAGGATGATTTCAGGGCGGACCGCAAGCACGCGTGCGATGCACAACCGTTGCTGCTGGCCTCCAGAAAGAACGGTGCCCGGCTGGTCCATCTTGTCGGCGACTTCGTCCCAAAGGGCCGCTGACCGTAGCGCCTTCTCCACGATCTCGTTCAGGCGACCGCGCCCGCTCATGCCCTGACGCTTGGGGCCAAACGCGACATTCTCCCTGACCGACATCGGGAAGGGGTTCGGTTTCTGAAACACCATGCCAACATGACGACGGGCCTGGACGGGATCGACGGCGTCGCTATTAATGTCAACGCCGTCGAGATAGACTCTGCCGGTGACCTTGGCGGAATGAATCAAGTCGTTCATGCGGTTCACGCAACGGAGCAGGCTGCTCTTCCCACATCCGGACGGTCCAATGAGCGCCGTAATCCGGTTTTTGTAAATGTCCATCGTGACGTCTTGAACAGCAGGGCGTTCGCCGTAAGCCACGGCGACATTATCGAGACGTAAGACGACGGGTGCCGTTTCCGGGGCATGAGCTGGGCGGTAAGGGAGCCCGCCGACGGACACGGCAGCGGTGTGAGCACCATCTTCGCGCGCGGCTTGTCCGGGGGTAGTCGTTTCGCGCAATTCGTTAATTCCTCTTTTCCATGCCTCTTGAATATATTTTAATTCTCAAAAGAAGGGCCGAGACGTTTAGCACCAGTACTATCCCGAGCAAGACCAGCGCCAAACCCCATTTCCGGTCGTCAGCCAACCCCAACCCCTCTGTAATCCGGTAGTACAGCTCGTAGGAAAGCATCTGCGGCCGGTCATGGATGATCGCGCCCGGGCCAAGCGAAGTGTTGGTTGCCGCGATGGCGCCCACGACGAGGATCGGTGCCGTTTCGCCGGCCGCGCGGCTGACCGCCAGCAGTGTCCCGGTAATGATTCCGGGAAAC